>JABSQK010000861.1 GCA_013215875.1 Lentisphaeria bacterium | reverse complement strand
AGAAGGCCGGTGAATTCAGTCTCTACCCCGTCGTCCGTATCACTTGGGCTGAGGCCCAGAAATATGCTAACTGGGCTGAAAAGCGTCTGCCGACGGAGAAGCAGTGGGAGAAGGCGGCACGGGGTACGGACGGGCGCCTTTACCCCTGGGGCAATGCAGGTCTAACAAAAGATCTAGGCGTGTTCGTCGATTTGAAGACCAAAAAGCCGACTCATTATCAGATGGTTGGCAGTAAACCCAAGGGCATTTCACCCTTTGGCTGTCTGGATATGGCCGGCAATGTTTACGAATGGACCTCGGAGTGGATGGAGCCGTACCCGAATAATCCTGAGGCTAAACGTATGTCTTCCTATACGGGGCACCAGTTCGGCTGTTTGCGAGGCGGCTCTTTTTATCACGGTCCCCACAGTTACGCTTGCGCTAAACGCTTTGGTTTGAAGCCGGAGGAGACCTATTACCACGTGGGTTTTCGCTCTGTCTGGGAACCGCCTGCAGGCTACTTTAAAACAGAAGCCTTTAAAAAAGCGGTGGCCGGCGTCACATCACGAAAGAAAGCACTGACCGCCCTTCGCAAGAAGGCGAATTTAAAATCGCCGCAGAACTTTTAATGATTGTCGGTTAATTGTATATGCAAAAATGACTGAGGCGTGAGTCCTGATGATGAGCGCCTGCTTTATTACGAACTCTTAGTCTATTGAAAATTGAATCCCTCAGTCCAGAAAAATAATCGCAAACTTACCGTTCGGTATTACTCAAAATAGCATCATCAGACAATACCCCGTCATAAATTCTTAGATCAGAAATGGCGCCTTTGAAATATGTTTGAGAACCATAAGCAATGAACAAGGGACTTGTGTTCGTAAGATCAAATGTAACTTTAGAGGGTGCGTGTGATGTGGCAGAACAGGTTCCGTCAATATACAGGCGTGTCTCCTTTCCTTGTCGAACCGCCGTAATATGCGTCCATTTTCCTCCAATATCATTTTCGTGGCTGCAGACCTGACCGGCAGTAAAACCATGCACGCGTCCAAGGGTATCTTCCTCATCCTGATGTTCCGCGCGGCTCCAGCAAGTCCCGGTAGCGGCAAACAGCTTTCCTTTGAATGCATTCAAACTCGTAATGCGGCACCATGTATCTTTATTGTTGTGATCATAGTCAGGACGACTGGCCAGAGATGTCATGAGTGTCCAATGTCCATCCGTTTCATAACGCCAAATCTGACTCTTAGGGATCAGCCCGGCATAAATTTTGCCATTATAAACTCGCAGATCCATGACTTCATTGCATTCGGTGAGCCCCTCTGGAATACCCAGACGACCGGCGTTGATCCATTCCCCGGAGTCATCTTGGCGCAAAACATAACCTTGCGGCCATGTCCCAATCCAGAGTTTTCCAGCAATCTCAGTCATCGTGTGAATCTGGTTGATACCAAAGGGACAGTTGCATATAGATGTCCATGATCTATCACCGTCATATCGATATACAGAGCCGTGGGTTGCTGCATAAAGAAACCCGCCGCAGGGAAGAAAGCTTTCCACGTTTTTGCCATCTGGAGTGCCGCAATCAATCCATTTCGTTCCATCATAACGAAATACTTTGCCTTCGCCTCTCTTATCCAGACCAGCATAAAGGTTACCTGCAAAGGATCCCAGACTAATGACGCGACCACTATTGCCAACGTCACCCAAATTCCGCCAGTCCATACCGCCTTGGTAGGCATAGACATAGCCTTTGGATGGCGTGAAACCTGGGAACTCATCCTCAGCTTTTGCCCAGTCCCAATTGCCGCTGCCAGCATACAAAACGTCATCATGGACAAGCATGGATGTGACAGAGAGGGCACCATGGTCCTTCCCGACACGTCCACAGTCTTCCCAGGACTGTTCGCCTTTATAACGAAATACATGACATGCCTTTTCTGGTGTGTCAGCATCCGCAATACCAGCATACATATCACCCTGCCACGTTGCAATTGTAGTTACAAGGGAGTTGCTTGGTTCCGGTTTGCCACAGTCTTGCCACTCACCTATATATCCATCGTCTATGCCAAAGTGAACATGCCGCTGATCAGACATGGAACTATAAGCTGGAGATGAACCTGCAACATGTATGTTAAGCCCTGTTCGACCAACCGTATCGAATTTCGATACGATGTCTCCAAGCATGTGCGTCATAGTCGATTCACAGCGAACCCACGCAGAAAGTGTAAAATCATTGGTTCCCAGTCGCAGTTCGTGTTTATCCTCAATTTGGATAAAACTATCAGTTCCATTAAATTCCGCTGCACCATTCGGTTGACCATTCGGCCCCGTAGTGTAAGTGACAGATTCTGCCTTTCCATGGTTTGCACCGGCTACGTCATCAGTGTTGCCGGCCAGTGGCCAGTGGCCGATTAATCGTGTATCTGCATTCATCTTAGATAAATTCCCATAAATAATATTAATAAAAAAATCGTTTTCAGACTATATCAATATCTTACAAATTTCAACCCATTTTATCACTAAAGAAAACAAATATTCTTTGTCTGTTTTAATCCCTTAAATAAGTACTTGAGTCTCAGACCTTGGGGATGCGATTTCCCATCCGTTGCCAGAAGCGACAGTGCTGAACGTAAATAGGGCTTGCTTTTCAATACACATTTACGAGGTGCTAGGCTTTTAGCCATTCCCCTTGAAAAAGCCTGCGCCGCATGAATGTAATTTGGTTTTAAGTTGTTGATTATTAATACTTCTTGTATTATTCAGCATGCCCTAAATAAATACATAACCAGTGCATTCAGGTGGACAGCTACCTGTCATTGCATCCACTTAAAGGGTTTCCCGTGCAGTTCTCACAGATCGTAAAAGATGGGCAAGCCGCTGCGTCGCTCGCGCTTATTTTGTATCGATGAGCAAGATGTCGGCAACATCCAAAGGCAGCGTTACTGTCATCACATCACCATCAAATGAGGTCTTCACTTTCTTGTATTTCACTGAACGGATAGAGCGGATTTTTTTCACCCCGGCAATTTTGACAGTGAGCGCTTTGATGAATTTTCCAGAGTAATTCATCAATGGCACTGCCAGGCGCTTGGAAGGCTTTGTTGTGTCGATACAGGATGTTTCAACCAAGTCTTCACTACAGACTACAGGGCGCTGATAATCAGCTGGTACAAAGTCAGTGATAGCAGAGCGCAATGCTTTATCCATCTCAGTTGGCAACCAGTGATTGTAGCCACCATCGTTACTTGAGCGATCCACTGGGCGCAACGGCAGTGCACTTTTCAAATACGCTTGGCCGGGCAGAAAACCGAAGAGAACTGTACGTCCTTTGCCATGTATCTTTTCAATGATAGCAGGGGAACCGTCTTTGTATTTACCAATGACTTTTCCATCACTGGGAACCAGTTTCTGTTTCCAGACGATGACACCAGCAGAGATGTTTTTGCCCTTGTGCGACCACGTCACTGTGTCAATTGGCTCATAGGGTGGCAGGTCTTGTTTTGGGAAAAACGGTTTGTTTGGAACCAGCAGATATTTTGATACCAAATCCGGATCTGTTTTGATGGATTGCGACTTCACACCGTAGAGTTCTCCAGCGGCTGGATTTATTTTGTCATACTCGTTGCGGAATCCGCCACCAGCAACAGATACCAGTGTGCCGCCTTTTTTCACCCATTTCTCTAAGGCATTAATCGCTTTGGAATGCAACCACTTTTCAGTCACGTAGATGACCTTATAATTCTTGCACAAGCCGTCAATCACATCATCTTCACTGACAAAGTCTACGGGAATCTGTGCATGGGTTAGGGCGAGGTATAATGCCTTACGTTCATTATTGTGCATGGCCAAAGTCTTATTGCTAGCGCCACTGAGAATATCTTCAACGCTTGAGAGCAGTAGGCCGACTTTCGCAGGGCGTACCTTCCCATCCATGACATAGTCTTCAAAGACACCAGCGGCCCAGGTGTTGTCGTGTATTTCTTTCCACATCGACAGGTCGTTGGTATCGACATAGTTTTCTGTGCCACCAACAGCCGAAGGTGAGGCACAGAAATAATTGATCATTTTGCTGCCATTGGCGATGGCTGTGTAAAATGCCAATGTAAAGTCGCGTGCCGTATTGCCCGGACTGTGTGGCATGACATACATGTGTAGTGGCATATTGTCATACTTGGCACCCGCGCGAAGTCCTGCGGCTAAATAGCCAAAGACCTGCACACTGAACTCTGGAACCTGCCAGACATAATCTTCACTCCATGGCATGTTCAGAGCTTTCAGTTTGAATGGTCGAATGTAATGAATTTCACTGACGTAGTAGTTTCCGTGTGGACTGTAGTTACTGCCGGTAAGTCCGCCGCCCGCAGCATAATGCGCAGTAGATTTTTGGTAAGCGCTAGCACCTTTTTCAATCGATGCCAGTTTGGAATAGTAGTAGAGGGGGTGTTTGCGATCTTTTGTGTAGACGATATCGCCTTTATATTTGACCTTGTTCTTTTTCATCCACTGTTTCAGCTCGTCATTGCTCATGGGGCGAGTGGGCAGATGCATTTCATCACCGTAGCTGATAATCTGTCCGTCGTTCAGACGGTACTTAAGTTTCTTGAACAACGCATCGATCGCTTTGATGTTCGTCGTCGCTATATGAGTATAGAGATCATGTTTATTGATCGTATTATCACCCAATTGACTGGCCAGTTTTTTTACATGAGTCAGCACGGTTCCTTTCTGCCTCGTTCCACCAAAGCCCATGATGTTGTAAACGCGAAAGCGTTTGGGGCGTTTGCCTTCATTTTTGAATGCTTTGACTTTGGACTGAAGAAATTGCAGGGCTTCTTCTTGGGTACGAATCGGTGCGACCCAATATCTCTCTTCCAAAACTTTACGCAATTGCGGGGATGGATTGAGAACGTTGGGCATTTCAAACGTAATGGCCCCTTTTTCAACAGTGATCGTTTTGACCGTTTTCAAGCCGCCTTTGCCATCGGGAACAGCAAATTCCAATGTCATTTTTCCAGGTGAATCAAATGTCCATTTACTGAGATGTAAGGCATCAATCATCTGGCCTATATCCATCCAGCCAGTCTTTGCACCGGGCTGCAGCTGATTGGCTGCTTTTGCGGGATTGTATTTACTGATATCTCGTAAAACGGGTGCAAGGTATTTGGCATTAACTTGATTGGTGCGCGGCCCACCGTTTTGGTAGTTCGTTTCGCCAAGTGTGCGGCCGTTGCGCCCCTTATGGGCAATTACACCATCTTTCACAATACGGTAGGATGGCCAGTCGCGAAGATGAATGTAATAGGGAGAATGTTGCCCAATATATGACGGAGTGACCATCGGGGACACAGGTTTGGAACCCTTATTGGTCAGGCGCAGGTAAAGGTCACCCGCTTGTGTGAGCCAACCATCTTTTTCAAGGTAGGTTCGGCAATGTTTCTTCTGCGCGGCGATACCTGCGGCATCATTGGTGATATAAATCAAATCGATATTTCGCTTTGCAACTTGAAGTCGTGGTTTTCCATTATCCAATTGTGCTTCGGCTATGATGCGAATTGTGGCTTGACCTTTCTTGAGTTTGGCACTGCCGCCTTCCTGCAAGATTATATTGTCGGTTGCTCCCCAGAAGTAACGGACCATCGGGACACGGCGTTTGGCAGGGTCGGGGCCCATCATGCTCCCCACTTTCGGATCGTCATACTTACCAAACAGTTTTTTGTAAACCGTCTTACCCTTTTGCACGATTTCAATGGTGAATTCGGCAGTAAATGCATAGGGTTGTTCATAGCGACTCAAGACTTCAAATGCACCATCATATGGAATTGTGACAGTCTTCGTGGCTATCGCCTGCTTGCCTTTTTCTAATTGAGCAGGCGCAGACAAGCAACCTTGCCGTGATAAAAACGTGATGGCAAATGTAGAGGCAAAATAGTTGTCGCGATACGGCATAGCGGCCCAGCCTTTATCGGTTGAGAAATCTTCGCCTTCAATAATAAGTCGAATCGGTCGTTTATCCTCAGCGGAAAGTGCTACGATGAAAAGCAGAAAAAATAGGGTTTGGCATAATAGTTTCATGGAAAGTCTCCGTTTAATTTAAAAAATTTTAAGATGCATATTCATACTATCAATAATGTAACTGAAGTCAAGATGTTATCGCTTCCATTCTTACAAGATGTCTTGACTCGAATTGAACGTCTGAATCAATAAATAGCCTCTCGGCTGATGGGTGTCATGCAAGCGAAGGAAACGTATAATGGCCTTCAAGATCCGTTGGATATTGAAGGGTGAAGAACCGATAGCGACGCTAAATTATTTGTGCAAGGAGACATGACAAACAAATCAAGGATGTTTGCCTTTGAAGCATTTATCCATCCCGAACAAAGTGCAAGACCTGTAAACGGTGAACTGTTTTCTCTTCGTAAGGGATCACGTCAATTTGAAAAGAGGCCTGAATCTTTCACCGAAATTTCATACTGACCAACCCATATTTACCCAAGATGTTTAGCGAAAAAATCCTCAGATTTATTCGCGCCCCAGCCATGTGGCCCTGGATGCATATCAAGCTCCAGGTTTTCAGCGGCATCGGACATTTCGTAAATATGTTTAAGCTGATTATAACACGCAATGGACGTATCAATTCTGAAACAGGTATCATTAATACCCAGATCAATCAGGAGCGGGCGAGGCGCCAATAATCCTTGAAGGTCGGGCAAATCTACCTGTTTATATAGGCCTGGGGCAACCTGCATACCACAATAATTATTATCCCTAATCCCGAAATTCGCCCATAGATCACTGTAACAGATTATTTCCCCTGCCTTAAAGCGTTCATCACACAGGTAGCTCCACAGGGTCATCGTCCCGCCACCACTGAGCCCCATTACCCCAAGTTTTTCCTCATCAACTTCCGGCAGGGAACAAACAAAGTCCGTGGCAATTTTTCCATGTTGAACATTGATAGAAATTGACGTCATACCCATCATGGTTGCATGCAGGTTTAGGACGTTACACCAGTCTCGATTACCAATGGGTGGACTTAGGTTTGGTTTATGGTTGGGGTTACGCTCTCCGGCACCAATCCAGTCAATACCGTAGGTAATATATCCCTTATGTGCCATCTGCTCACCATAGTTGTAATTCATCGCTGAAATCTCTTCTTGCAGTTGCGAATTGCTGTCATTTCCCATGACCGGTTCTTTACCGAATTCGCCATGTCCATGCCAGCAACAGATCGCTGCTCGTTTTTCTCCAGGCGCCAGGTCTTCCGGATAATTAATCAACAAGGAGGCAGAGAGGTATTCGTGCACATCAATCAACCAGCGTTGTCTTTTTAAGCCATTAGAATGCCATTCGCAGACCAGTTCAGGATTGGGATCCACTGTTTCAGGAAAATCGCCTAGACACGCGAGAACCTTGGGCCAAGTGTCTTTTTTCCAGCTTTCAAAACCAGCGGCATCGGATGCTTTAAATTGACAAAGTGGTTGATGGGCATTGGCCAAGTTGATAAACATTTCCTGGGGATCTAAATTACGAATAGACATTTTTCTCTTCCTTTAAATTATAATCAGAAAAGAAATATGTCTCCAAAAATGAAGATTTAAACTACATCTGTGCGTATTACTGATGCGGCAATTAATAATCGTGCATTGATTGCAGCTATTTTTTCTTGCCGGAGAAGGCAGCAGCTTTGTCTCGTAGCGAGCTACGAATGGCAGTAGCTGCTAACGCCGTCCGGCAAAAAAGAGTGCAACCCGCTGGGCGATTGTCTTTAGCCGCTCTGCTACACTTCGTCAAAACAACGATGCCAGCATCGCCTTATTTGCGCGCAGGCACAACAGAGCATTCAAAATCCGAATAGTCAATGCTCCATTATTTGCGGCCGCATCAGTAATTATCAGTAATTATCAGCAGTGACTGCAAGGTGGAAAGCAACTCGCCGGATTGACAAATACTCTCATGGTGAATACGCCTTCCCAAATCATAAATCAATGATATAAAGGAAATAACGGACAACCCCAATATGAATCGAGATCCGGATTGAGTTCAGTTGTCCGTGCCACAGGCCGGCGAGGTCAAGCGTTTGTCTCATGAAAGTGTCCGGTTTCGATGAAGTAGATTACTTTTTTAAGCTTTTCTTCAATGCCTTGGCCGCATGGGCCAGGCGCTTATCAGGATGAGTTTCGAATTGCATGGCAATGGCAATGGCTTTTTTCTGATCCAGATCTGGTGAATCTTTAGTTAAGGCATTTAAGACCTGCAGGGCAATTTGCTGCCCCTGCACTTTCAGAGAGTCACGTTTTAATACCGCAAGACATTGATCAAAGGTCTTTTCTGATCCCATTTTTCTTAATGCGATGAGCTGATCACCCAGAACATGGCCATCATTTTCTTTCTGTATAGCAGCAATCAAAGCGACTTGAGCTGGCAAATATTTCAAGCGCCCAAGTGATTCCGCCGTGCTACGCCGAACACGCCAGTCTCTATGGCTGATGAATGGGACGAGCTTTTTACCAAGTTTCCATTGCGGCCGAAATCCCGCAATCCAAAGGGCGGCGGAAAGAACCCTGGGGTCTTTTGACGTCATATCTTTAAGAACCCGTTGACGCATCTGTTCATCCCGTGGGTCGGCAGGTGCCTTTTTGCGACGAATCAGTATCATCTGTGTTGCACTTCCACCGCTGACCGCCAGGGAAGGGATGGTAACCCAGACGCGGCCGTCTTTGTATTCCGGCTTGGCATCAATCAAGTCCCAGCCTTCATAGCGT
>JABSQK010000860.1 GCA_013215875.1 Lentisphaeria bacterium | reverse complement strand
GGATGATTGGCTTTAACTGTATGGTTGCAACAGGGCCAAGTAAATCGGGTGGATCCGGTGGAAAGCATTGGACAAAGACAGAATATAAAGCGGCCGCGGATCATCCAGACAGCTGGGGAGACCTGGTGATGCTTGGCACAGATCCAAAGTTCCTTGTCAATATTGTTGACGAAAAGTGGACTCAAGCAAAGCATGTATTGCCCGGTCACTCCTTGTTATTAACCGTAGTGGATCCTGATCGTAATGTGTATTCACATATTGAAGATCAAATCATTGTCAGTGCAGAAGTCAATGGTGGTAAAAATGATGTAGAAATATTGGTACTAAAGGAGACTGGGAAAAATACCGGCGTATTTCGAGGCATTGTAAATACTCAGCCGGGGCCTGGAAGAGAAGTGCAAGGTGTGTTGGAATTAATGACAGGTTTTGAAATCATTTTTGGCTATGTCGATTTTGGTAATGCCAAAGGCGAGAAAGGAAAAATTACCCGAACTGTTATACCGGTAGTTGGAGGCTTACTCGAATGATAAAGAAACAATATCTCTGTCTAATCTTCATATTTTGCAATGTGTGCTTCCTTTGCAGTTGCAGTGGTGAAAAAGAAACGGTTTTAAAAGATGAAGTTAACGTAGAGATTAAAAAAGCGGAAACCCTGGAAGATGATGGTTTACCAAAAGTAAGCACAACTAAAGAACAGGCTGAACTGGCCAGCAAAGATGGCAAACCAGCTCCAGTTCAGAAATTTGATGATGCAAAAGTAGGTGAGGATACTGGCGAAGATGATACCTATATGGTTGATCCGACTGTGCCTTCAGGAACGATCCGATTCAAATGTGTCATTAAATCTGCTAAAAACCTCAATTGGAAACCCAAGCCAATAAACTTAAATAAGTGGAAAATTAAGAACCCCTTTGTTTATGCAAAACCGGTTTCATTTGTTGTCCGTTCACGGCCGAGTCGTGTATATGAAAAGATGGCAGGTGAAAAGGCGTATTATAAAAAATTTGCATATGACCCGCATCCATTGAATTGGATTGGCAAATGGGACAATAAGAATAAATGGCATCCTGTTCAAGAAGCAGTCATTATTGTGCATGGCGTAAAAGCGGGTGCTCGAGTTCCAGTGGAGGGCGGTGTGATGGCGGCGGAAATATCATTTAGCCGCTCAAGTGGATTTGCTATGGCGATGGGCTACCACAGGCATCTCGAACGCGTTTTAATTCAGGCTGAGAAGACAAAAGTGACTTTGCATAATAACGATTATTTTGCAGATGAGTTTATTTTTAATGATCCAAAAGGTAAAGAGATGACCCGTGCTAAGTTAGGAAAATATCAACCTGATAAAAAAAGTCCGGCGTTTAAGAACCAAATTGCTCATACCGAACAACACATGCCCCATGGAGAGTCGACGGATTCGCCGGCATTTGAAACACCAGGTATTTATACCATCCGCAGTAATCGCTACAAATGGAAGATCGGCTACATCGTTGTTGTTAAAAATCCGTATGCGATGCGTTCAGGAGAACAAACGTCAGTAATGAGTCAGGTCCCAACCGGTAAATACCGAATTGAAGTTTGGCACCCCACTTTAAAACCAAAGAAACGTTTTCGCGAAGTAACGATTAAAGAACCCGAAGATATAGAAAAAATTCTTATCGAGTTTGAGATGCCATGAGTGACTTAGCCGATTACAAAGAGATTGTTGATGGAATCAATCCCGCACCGCCGCTACCGGCACCGAAAGGAAAAATTGTTCGGGTGGATTCAGCCCTGGATATTATCCGGGCCATAGAGGATGCGGAAGAAAACAGCACGATCATTATTGCCAAGGGGCATTACCTGATGCCCCGGG
>JABSQK010000086.1 GCA_013215875.1 Lentisphaeria bacterium | reverse complement strand
CTCCATAGTTTATCTTGTCATATTTGTATAAATTGACATGTTGTGCAAGTACAAGAATAAATGAATTCAATCGTATTAACGATGGACTCCATTCCATTTATAGTCTAATACCAACCAAGGTTTTTGTATAATGCCGATAGATAATAAAAGCCTTAGAATGAGTGTGACGAAATTATCGGGCATTTTGATTACAAATCGGTATTACTTAAAAGTAAGGTTAATAAATTTATAGATTTTTAGCGAAAACTTCTGGTTGGAAGTGTTTTTTAGCAATAAATGAAGTTAATTATTTTACATAAGGTAATTTAATAACTTCTATTTTATCTTTATTATTTAGTGTTATTAGGAATAAGTTGCTGCTAAACTCACTTACATTAAATTGAACACTTTCTTTAGGGTTATTTTCAGTATAAATAATTTGTCCTAATACATTTCTTATTATGATGTTATCGTATTGGTTGTTTGCCAAATTAATAGTTAATACATCACCATTAATAAAAGCATTAGCTGTTTTATTTGTTGTGTTTTCATTAATACTTGTCATATTGCCAATAACAGTAATTAAATGATTGTAATTTTCACTACAATTACCATTAATGCTAGCTGTTAGGTTAACTAAATAATTACCAGCTTGTGTGTAAGTATGTGTTGGAGATTGAAGGTTAGAATTAGTACCATCATTAAAATCCCATAAATAATCTGTAGCATTAGTAGATTGATTATTAAAAGTAATGTTACCACCATTAGATAGGTAACTGGTGTCATTAGTAGTAGTGTAATAACTTGTAATTTGATTTGGTGCTGTTATAATAATGTTATCAATAATATTACCACAAAGAGCATCTGTTGTTTCTATGGTATAATTTCCAGCGGTTATATTGTTAATTGAATCAGTATAAATGTTTGTATTAGAAGAAATTATATTTCCAGCACTATCTTTCCATGTAATATCAAAAGGAGTACTACTGTTTTTAGTGTAAACAATTTTAGCATCTGCTGTTAAATTGCAACTAGCATCAGTTGTATTTATCGTTACAGGAGCTCCAATGTGTAATAAGAAACGCGCAGTAGTTGTTGTGTCATAAATGTAAGCAGTAATAGAACTATCAATACTTAAATCGTAAACCATACCTGTAATTAAATCTTCTAATATTAAACAGTTCCCATTACTAAAATCAGAAACATTATCAATGCTAATAACATGTATTCCGCTTACCCCAGTAAGTATTTTAATAGGGATGTTAATTTCCTGATCAGGAAGTTGATTGATTGAATATTCTTCATTATTTATAATACTTGATATAATTGGCAAATTTGTGTTTACAGGGTTCATTTTTTTTGCATCATAATCAGCATCGAAATTATTCGTAGCATTGGATTCAAAATTGATGGCTAATTCATCTGTTCCAAAGTTGTTTTGTACTTTAATTCTTAAAGGAGAAACTTGATTTACTTTTAAAAATACCCCATTGTTTGAAGATTTACTACTTTCAGTTACTTGAACACTTGCCCCGACACCAACTGCCTGTACCCACATTGCTTGAGAAGAAGAAATATATCTAGAACCTCCGTTTGTACCAACACCGCCAGAATAACTTGCAAATTGTTCTGCATCAGGATTCCAAATGTAAATAGCATTGTTAATATTGGTTTTTGTAATGTTTGGAGAATCCCAGTCTAAAGTAGAAGGAAATGGGTTTCCAAGCATATTCCAACCATCATCACTAGGCAAACCAGAGTTAGTGTAAGTCATGGGTAAATTAATGGTTCCAACATTTGGTGGACCGGTTATATCAATGGTAAAAGGTTGTGTTCCTGTAATAGTATCACCACTCCAAACCCAAATTCCTTCTCCAACATTAATAGTGTTAGTTATATTAGTTGCTGCAGTAAACCCATTATCTTTTAATCCAGTAACAGTTTCATCATAATAAAATACAGAAGACCATGGGCTTGCTGTAGAAGGCCAATTTGGATAATCAGACCCAGTGAAACCACTAGTAATAAAATCATCATTCAAGTCTGCTAAAGTAGCACCACTAACTGCAGAAGTTAAAAAACGCCAGTGTGTTGCTCCTGCATTTATATATCGTTGCATAGTAATATCACCTGAAATAGGGTTGAAGAAATTACAATTAGATGTAGTAGTGAAAACAATACCAGTTCCTAGTGTAGGGTTGTCGCTAAATAGATTATTGCCATCACCATCATATAGAATATATGAATTTTCGTTGTCGTAAGTTCCATTAGTGTATTGGATTTGAACTGTAGATCCATTACTTGCGTAAAAATCATCTTGAGAATTAGCACTTAGTCCAAAAAAGTCTCCAACAGACACACCATCAACTAAAACAGTAATGTAACCACCGTTCCATCCGTCTCCCCAACTATCAGACATGTCTAAGGTATATTTACACTTGTAAGTTAATTCGTCAAT
>JABSQK010000859.1 GCA_013215875.1 Lentisphaeria bacterium | reverse complement strand
TTTAATTAAGAAAATGGCTTATGATCCTTCGGACTGGGAACTTGTGCGCTCGCGGGATAATGTCCTGGTGGCTAAACATAAAACGGATGCCAGCTACCTGAAAATTTTTCATGCAAATAAGCTCCGGCATCAACTGGCGTATTTTTTGGGTCACTCCCGCGCCAAAAAAGCCGCTGCTGGCTCAGCGATGCTCATGAATGCCGGCATAAAAGCGCCGGCCATCACCGAGATAAAGGATGGTTGCTGCATCGCCTCAATTGTCATGGATGCCGTAGAGGGCATTGGTGTATACGATTATGTTATGTGGCTCACACAAGAGAAAAAAGAAAATGCCGAGTCCCAGAAAAAGGCCTTATTCTCTGCTCTTGGCGAACTCATTGCTAAAATGCATCAGCGTGGGATTTTTCATGGCGACTTGCGCCCCAACAATCTTTTATTGGCAAGCGAGAACGGCAAAGTCACTTGTACTCTGATAGACAATGACAGAACCCGTAAAGCATTTCGAAAAGGGCGTGAATCAATTCGCAATTTAATGCAGCTGATGATGATTCGTAACGACTATATTAGCGATGAAATTCGAGGCTATTTCTTTGAAGCTTATGGCAATGGCCTCGAGTTAACACCTGATACAATTAAGATGTTTCAAGAAGGTTCTCTGGCAATCGTGCAACAACGCCTTAATAAATTGGGTGCGCAGACAATCGTCGACATTGAAAAATCCGACCTTTATGACAA
Organism: Lentisphaeria bacterium; assembly: GCA_013215875.1. GTDB lineage: Bacteria > Verrucomicrobiota > Lentisphaeria > JABSQK01 > JABSQK01 > JABSQK01. The sequence continues at coordinate 6,350 of JABSQK010000859.1, read as the reverse complement.
AATCTACGACTCTACTTTGAGGTCTTTTTTATAAACACGTTGCCTCATGTGAAGCAACAAGCTGAATATTAAGATCATCGTTATTAAAATAAAACTCGTAGCCAAGGACCCTTCAAGACCAAACTTTCCGCCCGAGAGCCAAGACTGCATTCCGGCCATATTTAATGAATACAGTCCCTCCATTTTTAAACCACTGACAGGTATGCCCAGTAAAGGGCCTTGGGCCTGATTCCAGGCAAAGTGCATAACGGTTACAAAAATTAGCGAGCCTGTTAACTTGTATGCCACACAAAATAAAACCCCTGCGAGAAAGAGATTCAGCGAGGGCAATGGTGAGCTCCATATCTCCGGGTTCATACCATGAACGACCCAAAATAATATCGCCGAGGTCGCTATGGCAATAACAGGATAGCCTTCCTCATCAAGCATGCGCTGAATGTAGCCACGAAAAATTAGCTCTTCTATAAATCCCAATGGAATAAAGCAGATAAATGAAACGAGTGTAAATACCCCTACACTTGGCGATGCTGTTAGCTTTGCATCACAGGCAAAAATGAGCAACGCAGCGATCAGCAGTATTGGTGTCGCCCCGCAGATAAACCCACAAATGGAATTGGTCAACGCTTTCTTACTGCTAACCCGCTCAAACACTTTTTCCTTATCTAGAAATTTGCGGAACAGGGCATATAAAATAAAACATATGATCGCTAAAGGGAATCCAACAAGCAAGTTCCCGTACGCGACCGTTTTTTCTGATGGCACAAAGTTCTGCATCTCTTCAACATTCCCTGTTGTTGATACGTATAAGATTGTTATCGCACCAACGACAAACCCGCTTAAGATATAAATTCCGTAAAAAGAAAGAATGAAAAAGATAACCCGATGACTGCAATGCAGCTTGTTTTTCTTGAGTATTTTATCGATCTCTTCGTCAAGATTTCCAGGCGGGATATCACTCATAAATGGAGTCGCTTATTTTGTAGTTTATTGGCATACCAACCCAACCCTTTCTACTCTAGCCCGCGTGGCGCTTTAGGTGTACCTGAAGAAGGGCGATTTCTGCTGGGGTTACGCCATCGATACGAGCTGCTTGCGCCAAGGTATCCGGGCGCATCTTGCTCAGTTTCTGGCGCGATTCATTGCGCAAACCAGGCATATCATATTCAAAATTTTCGGCAATCTTCCACGACTCCAGTGACTGCATCTTCGCCGCTTGTGCTTTTTCTTGTTTGATGTAGCCATCATAATGCGCTTCAATATCAATTTGGCGAATGATTTCCGCAGGCAATTTTTTAATCTCATCGATCTCTTCAAGGCCCATTTTTTTCTTGCGCACACGTTCCCAGAGAGTTTCACCCTCGGCACGATTCGAATGCAAAAATGCATACGCTTCTTCAAGATGCTTTTCTTCTTCAAGCACCAACTTGTAGTTGTCCCAGGGCAAGAGCCCGAGTTCATGAGCTTGCTTCGACAAACGCCGGCAGCAATTATCCTGACGAAGAATCAAGCGGTATTCCGCCCGACTTGTGAAGAGACGGTAGGGCTCAACAATGTCTTTTGTCACAAGGTCGTCAATCATCACACCGATGTAGGCCTGGTCGCGACCGAGCACCATCTTTTCTTTGGCGGGGGATAATGCCTCCAATGATGCATTGATACCGGCGATAATGCCTTGTCCGCCTGCTTCCTCATAGCCGGTCGTACCATTTATTTGGCCCGCCAGATAAAGATTGGGCCAATTGATAACAGCCAGACTATTACGTAATTGATGCGGATGCACAAAGTCGTATTCCACCGCATATGCATAACGTGAAATTTCTGCATTTTCCAGGCCAGGCAAGGAGCGGATCATCATCCATTGCACATCCGTAGGCAGCGATGTGGAAATTCCGTTGAGATAAAATTCTTCTGTGAAAGAGCCTTCCGGTTCCAGGTATATTTGATGCGTTTCATGATGGGCAAAGCGCATCACCTTGTCCTCAAACGAGGGACAGTAACGCGGACCAATGCCTTCGATACGCCCGCTGTACATCGGTGAGCGGTCGATATTATCCAGAACGATCTGTTTCGTTTCAAGGGTAGACTTAATCAACCAGCAGGATTGCTGTGGCATCTCTTCCGGTGCAAGACTTAGAAATTTATCCACGTCATTCCAATGAGAGAAATGTCCCTCAGGATCTGGAAGTTGTTCCTGCATGCCGGTAAAATCAATACCGTGTTTCATTACACGGGGCGGGGTACCTGTTTTTAAACGACCCACTTTTAGCTCAAGTTCATTAATAAAGCAATCGGATAAAAAGTCTGCCGCTGCATCGCCACTGCGTCCGCCAGAAAACGTTTTATCGCCAAAATGCAAGAGTCCTTTTAAAAATGTGCCTGTACAAATAACCACAGCTTTTGCAAAAAAGTCTTCTTCAAAATGTGTACGGATACCCGTAATGATGCTTTTCTTTTTATCGAGCAAAAGCGTGACCACTTCCGCTTCATGTACAAAGATATTTGTTTCCCGTTCGATCACATGTTTCATGCGTCGTTGGTAAATCAGTTTATCTGTTTGCGCACGGGGTGACCAAACTGCAGGTCCTTTGCTTTTATTCAGCATACGAAATTGAATCGCTGAGGCATCGGTATTTTTCGCCATTTCGCCACCGAGTGCATCGATTTCGCGAACCACTTGTCCCTTGCCTATACCACCCACAGCAGGGTTACAAGACATCTTAGCGATATGATCCAGGTTCATTGTTATGAGCATTACTCGTGAACCCATGCGTGCAGCAGCAAGCGCAGCCTCGCAACCTGCGTGGCCAGCACCAATAACTATGACATCGTAGTGTTTGTAATCGCTCATGAAGAATCCTGTTTTTGAGAGAGCGTAAAGTATACTTACAAAGGCGTTTAGATCAACGAAAGCAATTCCGTGCAAAAGGTAGTGGGTTAGGGTAGAAGCCAACCCTTTTCTACGGCATCATCAATCATCCACATGGCAAATTCCCAAAGTTCCGGTGCCCCATCTCCGATATGCTTGTTGCGTTCGATGACTTGCTCGTAGGTGACCTTATGCTCTTTCCAGGAAATGCCATCGCCATAATAATTCAGCATCAATGGCTGCAGCCGGTCAAGCCCAGCGGCATATTTTGCCTCGGGACTTTCCTGCGCTTCAAACTCATCCCATAGCTGACGAATCTCAAGGGCCTGGTCATCTGGTAAAATATTAAAAATACGGTCGGCGGCTTTTATTTCGCGCTCGAGCTTATCCTTGTTGCCCTCTACATCATAACAATACGTATCCCCCGCATCGATCTCAACAATGTCGTGAATCAAGACCATCTTTATAACCTTAAGAACATCGACTGTTTCTTTTGCATACTCGTCCAACAAAAATACCATCAGGGCAAAGTGCCAGGAATGCTCCGCATCATTCTCCTTGCGACTCTTATCCAAAATATAACTTTGTCGAAAAATATTTTTCATCTGATCCACTTCTCTGACAAATTTGAGTTGTTTGGCGAGGCGCTCTGAAATCATGTCATGAACCCAAGTTTTTCCATGTGGCTAACAGAGTTTTGCACACGAGCGATATGCTCTTCGCGACTAAGAGATTCGCCTTCTATGCCTTCGAGCTCCATCGTGTATGGGCCATCATAGCCGTGTTCATCCAACGTCTGATACACATCAAGAAAGTCAACAATACCTTCGCCGAGTGCGGGGAAGTGCCAGTTCTTAAATCCACCATCGGTATCTTTCAGATGGATCGCCCCAATGTAGTCGATCACTTTGCGCATTTCGTCTACCCCATTTATACCCTCATTATAAAAATAGATATTTGCTGTATCGAAGTTAACCAGAACATTGGGGTGATTTACTCCCTGCATTGTTTTCAGGGCAATGTCGCCATTGCTAATCATATCTGGATGTGTTTCTAGCACAGCCGTTACACCAATCGGCTTGAGTACCTCTCCAAGTGCATGCAGGCGTTCATAAGCAAGACCTTCGGGTGTTTCTTCGTGTTTCACACTGAGAAAAAGATAGGGGCTTTCCATGGCAGCTATCATTTCAAGGTCAGGCTCAAAGTCCGTTAACGCAGTTGGCGATTTTACATCAAAGTTTCCCTGCAAGCTCAAGGCTGTCAAACCAGCAGCACTGAGCTCAGCTTTTACCGTGCTAATCGTTTCCCGGCTTGGCACAGCTATTTCTACATATTGTATGCCCATCTCAGGAAGCCTGTCGTAGGCCTCATTGGCATAGGGTCCAAAACTTCCTGGTCGTACTGATAACTTTCTCATTAAGTCTCCTAGGCAAATGCCTTGTTAACGCATTCTTTTATTTTTTCTAATCCAGTTGTGGCAACTGCAAGTGCATCTTGAGCCCAGTAAGATTCATTGAAGAGTTCAAGCGACAAGGCGCCATCGTAGCCAATGGCATCAAGGTCCCGCAGGAATTCTGTCATCGGTGCAATACCATCTCCGGGATAAATACGGTCCGCATCGGTGATCGTTTCGATCGGTGGATCTGCAGGATAATCGTTGATATGAACCAGTCCAAGTTTATCACCGCTTAGCATACGTATTGATTTGTGCGGTGTTCCTTTTTTATAGATGTGATAGACGTCGGCCAATATGCAGGCATCGGGATGACCACTTTCTGCAGCAATATATAAGGCTTCGCCCATGCGACCCAGACTTTTCGAAACACCCCAGAACTCTAGCACGGGTATCACATCGTATTGCTTGCCCAATTCCAACATCTCATGATAGCGTTCGGCAACTTTAATATAATCAATCGACTCCACATCCACCAGGCCCATGGGTGCGGCAGCGAGCTTTTTGCAACCTATTGCAGCAGCCTGTTCCAAATTGCGCTTTGCTTCATCAAAACCTGCTTGTCTATCGGCAGGATCATCCACAGCCCAGGTAAAAAATCCGATCAGGTTTTCCACAGTTAAGCCGGCATCGCTGAATTGGCGCTTTAGGTCATCGTAGCTACCGCCATCTTTGATATAGTCGTCAAGTTCGGAAATCCACGGTTCAATCGCATCGTATCCCGCCTTGGCGGTAATTTCAATTTCGTCCTGCAGGTTCAGCCCCTGCCCTTTAATTGTGCTGGTATTTAAGCAATATCTAAAATCCATTCTCTAATTCCTCTCATTGGAATATTAAGTTAGGAATAATCACGGAAATGTCCAGCCAGAAAGCATCATGAAGCATGATTCTTTTACGTTGCTCTACATGGTGATACAATATTCTGGAAACCACCTTGAAGAGGGACTGGTCAACGATACTTTTAAGTAATACTTAATTCATGGGAGGATTACAGTGTTGTATTCCATTTTAAAGAAAAGTGGTACGGATGAATTGCACCTTTTCCCTTCAAAGAAGAATGATGAGAATAAGTGCATAAAAGCAAAATCGTCAATCTGTCGTAAGGCTCTTCTAGACGATTGTGAAAAGGTCGTTTACCTCAACAATTGTCGGGATAAAAATGATACGCGCGAACTCTGTGCCTCCTATGGTGAACCCGTATGTGCAGCATGCATTAGTGCTTTATATGCAACATATTAGCTTCTAGCTATCAGAATAAAGACTTAAGTATCTTTCAACAGCGCTTTGCCTCATAGAGACTGAGGCATTATAGTAATGTAATGACAGATTCCATTACATCATTCTTGAATGCGAGCTTAAAGGACAGCTTAAGTCCTGATGAGTTTGCCTGGCTTACTGATGAACAGGACAAATTACTCGCTGCTGAAGAAAAGCAGCTCTATAAAAGCATTGCACTTGTACCCAGAAAAATAAAACGCCAGGCACTGTCACTCGACCTGAATGCTGCTGAGCAAACCCTGACAGACTGGACCCCGGAAAACTGGTACAGCGATGAAGCAGCACGCATCTTCCTGCTCATAAGTTTCCCGGTGGATGAAACTGAACTATTTGCCATTTTGGAACGTTTTTTTATCAGTGCTGACCTTAAAGAAGGGGAGTGTTATTATAAAGGACTTTGTCTTTATCCGGGTCCGGAGCAGTATAATAAACGTGCTGCAGAAGGATTACGCACCAATGTGCAGGACATATTTAATGCCGTCGCAATAAATAACCCGTACCCTGCCGCACATCTCGATGAGGGTGCCTGGAACCAAATGATCTTGAAAGCCATCTTTATCGGCACACCGCTGTATAAAATTGCCAAGCTGGAATCCCGGACAAATGACGAACTAAGCCGCATGCTTTGCGACTATGCCAATGAGCGCCGGGCTGCCAGTCGCAGCATTCCCGCCGAACTCTGGCGTGCAGTTGGCCCCAGTAATACAGATCTTGCCGTAGAAAATCTAGCCATTGCTCTCGACAGCCAGGATG
>JABSQK010000858.1 GCA_013215875.1 Lentisphaeria bacterium | reverse complement strand
CACATAATTTATCTCTGGCCGAAAAAATGGACCTCTGCCTAAATCTGGCAAATGGTGAGCTCCAACCCGCAAAATGAAAGAACTCCTTCTACGGTCTATTCGATTTAGAAACCGCGGACAATTCAGTCTATTCTTTTGCAGTCTCATATGCACCACTGTCATTACATCGTCGTTGTTTATTGGCGACTCGGTTAAACAAAGCCTCGAACAAAGCCGACAAAACCGCATTGCTAAAATCAGCTATACCATTAGCATGGGCGATCGTTTTTGCTCACGCGAACTTGCGCTAAATGTTTCCGTCAAACTTTCCTGTAAAACTGCATCTCTAATTAATCTGCGTACAGACATTAAGACCGCCGATGAAACACTGCAGGCCTTTAATGTAAACTGCTATGGAATTGGTGACGATTTCTATGAGCTAAATGACATCACATTAACTGCCCCTAAAGCGAATGAAATCTTTATCAATGAGGAACTGGCTAATCAGCTAAATGCCAGCGCTGGTGGAGAGTACATATTAAAGATTGAAAAGCCCAGCTACCTTCCCCGTGATGCGAAGATTTCCTCTCAAGAAAAACAAAGCATCGCGATTCGTGTAAAAGTAGCAAAAATACTAAACCCATCAGAACTTGCTAATTTCAATCTGCAAAACAGCCAGCTCAATGAAGCAGCCATATTTATGAGTCGACAGCTTCTTGCTGAAAAAATCGAACGTGAACATTCTGTAAACCTTATTTTACTTGATACTGATAAAACGCCAGAAGATATCAATACTGCCATTAAAGATGTCTGGCAGCTAAAGGATATGGCTCTGGTCTTACGCAAGGATAAAGATCTGCTTGAGCTGCGTTCAAAGCGCGTATTTATTGATACAAAAATAACCAAAGAATTACTCACACGTTTTCCTGATGCCACACCAATCCTCACTTATCTGATAAACTCAATAGAGACCGACAAACAATCCACTCCCTACTCCATGGTAACAGCTATCGCAAGCCCCTTGACCAAAGAGCTCAAGCCCGGTCAAACCATTATCACGGAATGGCTTGAGAAAGACCTTTCGGTGAAAAAAGGCGAAACAATCGATTTCAACTTTTTTGTTGTGGATAACAATGAACTAGTTAATCAAAAAGCGTCTTTTAGAATTGCTGACATAATTCCCACAGACAGTAACGCAATTGATTCGGGGATGATGCCGGATTTTCCTGGCTTTGAAACAGAAAACTGTCGCGACTGGGATAGTGGCGCGACTGTCGAATTAGACAAAATTCGTGATAAGGATGAAGACTACTGGGATGAATATAAAGGCCGCCCGAAAGCAATCATCGCAATTGCTGCCGGACAAAAGATCTGGAAAAACCGCTTTGGTAATTTGAGTGCCCTGCGTTTTCAAAATTTCGAATTAAGGGAAAAAGAAATCGTCGATCTATTCGAGCCACGGGATGTAAATTTTCAGATATCGAATTTAGCCGCTATATCAAAATCTGCGGTCAATCAATCTATGGACTTCTCAGCCCTCTTTTTATCCTTTAGTTTTCTTATCATCGTTGCGGCAATGATTCTAACACTGGTGCTCTATCTGTTAATTCTCAACAAACGCCGCAATGAGACCGGCCTCCTGCAGAGCCTCGGATACAGTCGCAAACAAATCTTTATTTTATACAATCTTGAAGCCGCCTTGTTTAGTATTCCCGGTATTCTTCTGGGTTTAGTCGTTGGCAGCTTCTATTGTAAGATGCTACTGGGCATGCTTGCTAAACGCTGGCAGGATGTAATTGGAGATTGGCAAATCAGTTTTATCGTCACGCAAAAAGCGATTGCCATTTCAGTGATCATGAGCTTACTACTCATACTATTCTGTACATCAATCATTCTCTATAAACAACTCAAAGTCTCAAGCATCAATCTCCTGCGTAAGAATCAGCAATTATCAAATAGAACATATCGGCGTTCACTCATTGTTTCGATTGTGTTATTTCTTTCTGCTCTAGGTGCAAATCTAATGCCTTCTCAATTTGGACCCGACTATGCCCTAAAGGGATTTCTAATACTTATCTTCTTACTCTCGTTAATAAACCTTGCCTTCAGGATCCCGCTTAAATCAGAATCAAAATCACATCTCCTGATCGCCATAAAAAATTTATCCCGTAATCCGCTGCGCAATTTGGCCTTAAGTTCTGCACTGGCGATTGGCTGCTTTCTCATTGCCAGTTTGCAGCTATTCAAATTAGATGCAAATGACAAGGCCGGCGTAAAAGCATCCGGCACCGGTAGTTTTTATTATCTCGCAGAAAGCACCCATCCACTTATAGATCAACTCGACAAAACACAATTGAATAAGACCATTGACCTGGCCTTGCAAAGTCCCGTGCAATCCATGCGCGTGCATCAGGGTGATGACAGTAGTTGTCTCAATCTCAATAAAGCCCAAAGCCCGCTGATCTATGCCCTCAACCCAAAAGACTTTCAAAAGCAATTTAAATTCAAAATGCCTGGGGATGGGTCCTGGAAATTACTGAATGAATCTCTAGGTGATGGTGTTATCCCTGTAATGACAGATTTCAATACCCTACTCTACTCCCTGCAGCTCATGCCTGGCGCTACCTTGGATTATAGCAATGCAGGAAAAACCTGGAAGCTCAAATTCATTGCCACGCTCGACAATTCGATATTTCAAAATGCCATCATCATGAGCGAAGCAAATTTCAAGAAAGTTTTTCCTGATGAATCGGGATACAATTTATTCTTGTTTGAAGATCAGTTAAGCGAGTCTCAAGTGGATCAGTTAAAAGACGAGTACAGCGATTTTGGCTTCACTGTGCATTCTACCATCAAGCGGCTCAATCAATACAACAAAGTACAAAATACTTACATCTCCATATTCCAGATACTCGGGTCCCTGGGATTAATTATAGCCACTCTCGGATTTGGTACATTAATTCTGCATAGTATTAACGAACGACAAAGTGAATTGGCACTGTTTCAAAGTATTGGTTTTTCCCGAAATGAGATTGTCCGTCTGCTTATCTATGAGTACAGCATCTTATTTCTTATGGCAGTTGCCAGCGGAACTATCGCCACAGCCTTTGCAATGATCCCCTTCATCACAAAAGTATCCGCTGAATTATCATGGAGTTCAAGTATCCAGATCATCGCTGGAATTACTGTATGTGGAATTATCAGTACCTGTATCGCTGCAAAACTATCACTGAAGACGGATTTAATTTCTGCATTGCGCAGTGAATAAACTCCAAGTTTTAACATGTAGGACATGTAGGACATTGTAGATTTAAAGGAATAAATTATCTTTTATGATAGACTTTTTTATTGTGATCAATTTGTAGTTGTTCAATTTCCTTTTGTAGGTCCTTCATTTTCTTGAGTTTTTCTTTTGAAACATATTTTTCTACTAACTTGGGCTCTTTAACCCGTCCTTTTCTCATTTTTCTAAGTATGCGTAGATGATTATTACAGCAAGACCATTGATAATTTCCAGATAACATTTCCGCCTGAGTATCATTTAGATCTTTAATTTTCTTAGATGAATATGCTTTCGCTATTTGTCTATCCTTTTTTTTATCTATCTTCCATGGCAGAAATACCTCGCCCTTATCTATCCTTACCGTCATTATAAGTGCATCTGACTTAGATACGGGTCCTTGATTTCCGTAAACAAATGAGCGAATATAGGTGAAGTATGCACCTTTTTCATCGATCTTTATCAGGGTAACCTTTGATCCCGAATGGTGATCTGGAAAATCTACCACCTGATTGATATTCCATATTATATCTTTAAGAGAGTTCGGTGCTGTATAAATGAGCCCATCGTCTGAATCCCTTTTAAGGGTTTCTATTCTTAAGTTCATATACTCAGTGACCCATTTCGTAGCTTTAGCTTGAGTATGTATAGTCTCTATTTCAATCTTTCTTTGTTTTACGGAAGATTTAGTTTTTTCTCGCGATATGTAAAAATCAGTAATGAAATAGATTATTGGAAATGAGAATACTACCAATACTACAATTATTAATTTCTTTCGTTTCATGCACTTACACTAACTTATTTTCGCGCAATCCCCAGCGTTACGCACGGAATAATTAAGCGGGGTGTTTTTACCATGTAGTTCATCTAGGACATGTAGATAAAGAAAGAGTGCGCGATTTATTTTTTTTTCAAAGGTCTGAGTTGTTTCGCAAGCATATGCGCAAGTTCTTAAGAGCCTCCGAACTATGGTCACTTCTTTTTCAGGAGGCTCTTCACACGAGCGGGGTCCTTGGCGTGTTTAAGGAGTATCTTGGCGATATTTTTGTGCTTCTTGATCGCTATGGCGATTTGTTCATCGCGGCCGGCACCTTTTATTTTTTGTATCGGTGCCAACACGGCGATGCTCGGATGTGGCCCCTTCCAACCCGCCGGTGGTTTTTTCCGATACTTGGCCCACCAACTGGAACGGGCCGCGATTTCCGGGATGATAGCCGGTCCCAACTGAACGACCAGCGCCTCCAACGCACTGAGTCTCTTTGTGTCCGCGCGGCCCCTCAAGTTGTCCCTGAACTCGTTGGAATAGGCGCTATAGATGTTACGCATGCCAAATGACGACAACCGCTCCAGATTCGGCGAACGGGAGAGTATCGCGATGAGCTGAGTCATGCGGGGGGCGCCGATCGGATCTATCGAACGTAGGGCGATGGTGCCAAATGCTAGCCTGTCAGGTGTTTCCAAGACCATACCATCGATGCCTTTGACCGGCTTCTTCTGGTTTGGGGTCTTCTTTAGCAGATTGCGCAGGAAAATCCCTTGATTCGCGTGATTGGCATAAGCCTTCACAACTTTTGCACGCTGCTTGTCACTCAGATCGTGCCAATATTTCGCGAACACCTGCGAATGATCGTAGCTGCCTTCAGGGGTGTACAGCTTGATGCGGACACCGAGCAGTTCTGGCAGCCGGTCGAGTGCAGCGGCGCGTACGGCGGGATCAGTAGATTCGAAAAACCCCCTGAAGGCGTCGTGATCCACCGGGCTCGCCGCAACGATTTTGACCATAGCACCTTTGCCTAACAAGGGCTTGATCATCGTCAGAATCTCCGAAGTCAGTTTACCGTGATTGATGATCGCCTGCGCCAGTTTGCTGCGGATAGCCTTATCGGTCTCCGCCTTCAGCATCGTCACCGCAATAGGCTTGTCCCGGTACTGCTTGAATCCGTTATCCTCGAAGAAAGCCGCGAGGGCTAAGCGTACCGCAGTCGAGGCCGAGACTGACAGGATCTGCTGAATCTGCGCTTGAACATCAGGCCGGTGCTTCGGTATACTCTCGATCAGAATTTTAGCTTCGGCTACGGGCATCTTCGCGCCGGACAGAATCTTAAAGATCACCTGCATATAGCGATCGCGCGTGTTCTTGCCGACCATAGTGTTCAATTCTGCCACAGCAACCTTCGTAAGCAAGGGGTGCGCATAACGACGATTCAACACACGTTTGCTGCAGTGTTTCTTGATTTTTTCCGATGGCAGTTTGTAGAACCTGCCCAGGATCAACATCTGGTCCTTGTCTTCTCGGCGATCAGTCATTCTGACAAATAGCTCATACAGGAACACCATGTCCTCGTCCTTCGCAGCAGCATCAATGTGTGGCAGCAATGTCGCCGAGTTACTGTTTGCCAGCGCCGACAGCGCCGATTTGTTCTTGCGCGATTCCGCAGCGATAAATTTGTCAAATACCGGGTTTGTTGCCGCTGACTGAGCGATCAAGGCGTACGCCGCCGCATTACTGCGCAGTTTCTTCGCGAGATCCTTACCAACGTCTATCTCAAGTTCCCGGTATTGCTTTTCTTCAGGGTTTTTGCTTATGTCGTTTGCGTAGAGCATCGAGCCAAACTCCGAGCTCTTGCCGCTCGCTGTGAAGAGCTGCGTGCCCTTTCCACCGGACCCGGCATAGAAGGTCCAGGCAAATCTGACCCGCCCTGGGCTGGATGCACCCACGCGCGTAGAATTGGCGATCCGTTCTCGCTGCCACCTTATCTTGCAAACGAAGTACGGCTTGGCGGCATTCGCCTTCTGCATCTCGGTGAAGTAGTATCCCCAGAGTTTATTGCTGTTCAGCTCTTTATGCATGGACGTCACAAGGGGCGCCGGTCCTCTCACACGCACGAAGCTCGACCAGTCGATCTTCGGGCTTTCGGGTGGCTTGACACCAGAATCGGCCACGTCTTTCTGAGCCGATGGCTTTGCGTCTTGCTTACTATCCTGCTTCGATTCTGCTTGGTCTGGCTTGGAACAGCCGGCAATAAAAAAACTAAAGATCACGCTTAGCAAGAGCGGTGTGAAATGAACGGTTTTTGTCATGATGCCTTCTCCAAAATGATATTTGATTTAATTTTGTTTAGTATAGGATAATTGTGGAGCATAATCAACATGATATTGGGAGTCGCAGACCTTCACGATGGAGAGTCAATATTTCAGCGATACTAAGTCATCGGCATCATGCACTTTCACTAATTTATTTTCGCTGAATGATGTTACTTCGCTTTTAGTTCAGGATTGAGATATGTGGAAGTTTTGCAGCTTTTTTATCAAAGGTCCAAGTTGTTTCGCAACCATACTCTTGATTGTGTTGGGAAATCAGATTCACGAACCAGCTGTTCCAGAAGCAATAGAGCGATTCATCTCTTCAATGCTTACAGGATTGGAAGGTTTTGAGATAATACCCTTCAGTTTTCTTGGTGATTGCTTAAGAGGAACGAGTTGCAGCACGCCGTTTTCAAGCAATACAAAGTCAACTTTATCCCCTGCATTTAAGCCCAATTGCTGTCTGATCGATTTGGGCAGGGTCACCTGCCCCTTGGCGGTTAATGTGGCTATCATATTAAATTCCTTACTTTTTATCTTCTATATAAAAAAGGTTAAATATAGCTATTGTTCAAGCTTTACGCAGTGAATAATTAGACAATTATCATTTAAGCACTATGAGTACAAAAACGCTGGGATATCATGAAATTTCTATACCTCTTATTAGCAGTATCAATGCTCTTTGCAAAGCCAACGCCTTTGTCGTTAAAGCTCAAAGGGGATGCAACGACATTGATTGAATGCAATCTTGCCAAACCAATTGAGAAATCCCCCTTTAAAAAGGCACTCACAGCTCCGCTCAAAGGCTATCATTACAATTTATATATTCCTGCAAATTATACCAAATATAAGACACTCAAATTCCCTGTGATGTTTATATCATCTCCCACTGGCAAGGCTGGAATGACGACATTGAAACAACGCTTAATTGATGATCACTGGATAGTTGTCATGCTTATCGAATCTAAAGAGGGTGATGAGAATTGGTTAAATAATTTTCTTGCTGCACACGACGATGTAATGAAGCGCTGCCGTATTGCTAAAAACGGAAAATTTGCTGCTGGGCTTGGGGAAGGCGCGCGCTATGTAAGTAGCTATCCATTATTTAGAAAAGGATTCCAGGGAATCTTTTGTCATGGGGCCGGATTTTATAAGGGGTTCTCAAAGAAGAATTATTACAAATGGTTTAAAGATGGTATTAAGGTGGCCATGTCATTTGACGATACGAATGCCAATGCATATGAAGCACATAAGCTAAGACGTGACTTAAACAAGGAATGCAAGTATCGCCTCTTTTTCTATAAAGGTGAAAATTCATGGGCGCCGACAGATATAGTCAACGATATGATGAATTGGATGAACAATCAAATTTTTGCGCAGAAAGATAGAGATGCCCCAAAGGCAAAAGCATCGAAAGATCTGTTTTTCTGGCACTATTCAAATCATGTACGCCGGGCCAAATTGGAAACCAATGACCAAACCAAATATCAATTAATAAAAGACTGTCTCGCGATAAGTAGATATGGCCGGCTGTCATCTAAACGAGTGATTCGAATAGACAGTATTTATTTATTAAAAGAACTGGAAAAAATTGTCGGGAGAAAGACTAAACTCAAAGAGGAAATCGCCAGCAAATATAATCGTATCTTGAGTCAGGAAGAATCGTTTCTCATAAAAACCCGCCGGGGAAATTTGCGCGGAGACAAGCTGTGGTTAACCCGGGCTGAATTAAAAAATATGGATAATTTAATCAGAACAATCGATTCATTCATTAAGAAATACCCTGATACTGCTTTGGCAAACCGTGTTGATTCTTATGTAAAATGTCTTAAAATTGAAAAAGAAATGATTGCCAAAGCCAAGGAAAAATAATTATGAGCGATTATCAATTAGCAGCCAGCTTATCCGACTTTGATACCCAGGATATACTTAGCCTAACGATGAAAGGCAATACAATTGCCATTTTCAAAGAAGATGAGACCGTTTATGCCATCGATAATCGCTGCCCGCATATGGGATTTCCCATGGACAAAGGGAGTTTAAAAAATGGCATTGTCACCTGCCATTGGCATCATGCCCGCTTTTGTGCCCGCAGTGGAGGCGCATTCGACCAATGGGCCGATGACATTCGTTCCTTCCCGGTGGAAATTCGCGATGGAGAAATTTTTCTGGATGTCAGTGTACCCGAAGACCGTCTTGTGCAAAGCCGTAAGCGCCTTATAGAAGGCATGGAACGCAATATTTCACTGGTTATCAGCAAGTCAATTATCCGCCTGCTCGACTGGGGCGAAGATCCCACAGACATTGCAAAACAAGGATTGGCCTACGGCAGTATCTGGGGCAATTCATATAGCCAGGGAATGACCATACTTACTTGCATGACAAATCTGCTGCCCTACTTAAATGATAAGGATAAAGCAAAGGCACTCTTTCATGGACTCAGTGCTATAGCTGGTGATTGTGCTGGACAAAATCCGCGCTTTTTGATCAACCCGTTTTCAGAAGAGAATACGACCGATAGTGAGCAACTTAAAAACTGGTTTCGGGATTGCATCGAAGTACGCGACCGTGATGGCGCCGATCGCTGCCTGATGACTGCGCTGTCCCAGGGTGCCGATGATAAGGTAATCTCCGATATGCTTTTTTCCGCAGCAACCGACCATCGTTATATCAATACTGGACATGTGCTGGACTCTACCAATAAGGCATTCGAGGCACTCGATATTTGCGGTTGGGATCAGGCCTCTCGTTTTCTCGGGGCATTGGTTACCTCGTATACTGGTGCATCACGCAGCGAAGAAAACAAAAGCTGGCTGCAACCGGAAAAACTGGGTGAATTGCTGCTCACGAGTTTTGAACGGATTCCTGAGCAACTCACTAGCGATGACACTTGGCAGGCAGATGCAAATTTTATGGACATCATTCTTGGTGATGATACACGGGCAATCACAGACTTACTTATAAGCGCATTGGAAAATGGCGCTGGTCCAATCAAGCTCTCTGCTCTACTCACACATGCAGCTGCCAGCCGTGTGGCATTCTTCCATACAAGCAATGATCTCGGAGACTGGAACCGTGTTCTGCATAGCTTTACCTACGCCAGCGCAATTCACCGGGGTCTCTTACGCAGCGAATCACAGGACCTTGTTCGTGGAATATTTGATGTGGCAATGACAGTTTACCTGGACCGTTTTCTTAATATACCGAAAGCAAAATGGCAGGCCTCCTCTGACAGCCCGGAACAGATCATCGATCAATTACCAGAGTTACTGAACCAGCAACAAATGGTGAATGAAACTGCGTCGCTTGTAGAAGCCTATCTGGAACAAGGTGCAGAAGCGAATGTACTCATTGCAAAGCTTGGTGAATTGCTTTTGCGGGAAAATCGCAATTTTCATTCGATCCAAATGTTTGAAGCTGCTGTGTTTCACTATAAAAACTCAGGCGGTAATTTGGGCGAGAATTCAGTGGATCTTTATTTAGTCGCCGCGGGTCGTTATATTGCCGCGCATGCCCCCAGCAGCAGGCAGCAGGAACATACCTTCCGTATCGCAAACAGATTGCATAAGGGTGAAAAAGTTTTCGAAGACTAGACATGCTCTAAAATAAAATAACCTGCACTCGAAAAGATATAAAAAAATAACTTGTATGAATGATGAATTAAAAGAACTGGCAAGATTCCAAACACAAACAAAACGAAGTGCATTCTATCGAATCATTATATTTTTATGCGTATTATCTACCATTTACATTTTTTTAATCGGACGTGGAGAAAGCTATATAGACGAGGAATATCCAATTGTCGAAGCCAGTTTCAAAGCACAATTCAATCAAGATCTTACAGATAAAGAGAATGCATATTATATTTACAAAAATGCAACACGTATCCCATGGGATAATAGCTTTTTTGAACAATTCTTAAATGAGAATAAAACAGATAAAAAATATACGAGTGATGAACTTGAAGACGAACAAAGAAACCTTCTAAAAAGCCCAAAACTAACCACACTACAAATATCTCTTTTAAACTTTTACGTTGAACAAAGTGAAAAATTTGATAGGGACATGCAAAAAGGTAGTTTATTGAAGTATGCTGCTCCAATTCAGCCCGATTATCAATATGGTTGGAGGCATCCCGATGCACCTAATCTTTTTGCTTACATTGTGTTCCTAAGGTATAAAATCCTTTATCATTTACTAAAGAAAAACTGGCCTAAAGTTTATTCCGTATTAGACACTTTGAAAAGAATTACGATACAAGTGGATAGCAGTATACAATCAAAATCCTGGATTTATAACCTAAGCTGGTTCCATTTAAGTTTCCATACTTTGGCCCTTAATCATAATATAGAGAAAAATCAAATATATCGTGAATTACAAAAACGAAAATTTATTAATGAGTTCATATTTGACCATACAAAGATAATTTCGGAGACATACCATTTTACAGAGTGGGGCTATTTGAAGTTCCCCCCTTTTTGTAGACAAAGGGTTAAGCGACCTTTACGTTTGATTTCTTCTTTTCATATTCATTAGGACTTAATCCTTCAGCATAAGAATGTGGTCGATATGAATTGTAAAATAACTCAATATACTCAAAT
>JABSQK010000857.1 GCA_013215875.1 Lentisphaeria bacterium | reverse complement strand
GTAAACTGGCATCAGGATTTTTCATACTACCCTTTGACCAATCGCGACCATGTGGCAGTGCTGATTTATCTCGATGATGCAAGCGAAGAAAATGGTTGTCTGCAAGTCATACCCAATGCCCATAAAGATGCACTACTTGATCACACGACGGACGGGTTCTTTCAGGGCCGCATCACAGAAGACGTCAGTGAAAGGCCCGTGAAATCAGTTCCAGGAAAGGCGGGTTCGGTTATTTTTCTGCATTGTATGACACCCCATTCGTCACTGACAAATACCAGCAAAGATGCCCGGCGTACACTGATCATGGGATATTATGCCGCGGATGCCATTCCATTATTTTTCAGTGAATATGTCGCTCAAGTTTCAAAATATACCAAACTGGTCCGCGGAAAAGTATCCATGACCGCACGAATCGACATAACGTCTACACCGATTCCAATTTTAGAAAAAGAGATCGCTTCCCTCTACGAAATACAGAAAAATTCGCGCGATAGATAAGTAAGTCACCCAGATATTAGTCTTCGACTAATTCGACTGCTTTTGCATTGCTGATTACTTGCTCGACGCTTTTACAGCCAGGTATAACAGTAGTTACAGCTGGATGGCGTAAACACCAGGCGAGTGCCCAAGACGCCATATCTACACCTTCAGGTACTTCCTCTTGTCTGATTTTTTCGACAGTCGCTAATGCTTCATCGATGTCATTCTGTGCACGATGGTGACGCACATCACCCTCCGGCCAATTCGAACCCGGCTTATATTTCCCACTGAGATATCCACTGGCGAGTGGGACTCGAGCCAATACACCGAGGTCCTGCTTTTGGCACGATGGCAAGGTTACTTCTTCCGGTCCGCGGGCCAAACGATTGTAGACGACTTGGATTGCATCTGCTTGAACACGTGTTGCTGAATCTGTTTGATGATTCACATCTGCAGCACCGCTTATGGAAATTCCTAGGTGACGCACTTTTCCTTCTGCAACATATCCTTGAAGCAATTCCCACAGTCCCGGAATATCAAACATGTCGTTATTTCCGGAATGAAATTGCAAAAGATCGACATAGTCTGTTTGCAATGAATCGAGTGATTTCTGAAATTGCAAAGCGACTTGCTCGGGCTGCCAGTTTTCTTCGGCTGACAAATCAGGCCGTCCTGGATTGTGACCAAACTTTGTTGCAATGATCCAATCTTCGCGTTTGCGTTCCGCCATATATTTACCGATAAATTCTTCGGAAAGATGGTCTCCGTAGCATTCAGCCGTATCCAGAAGATTGATCCCCTGTTCTTCTGCACAGTCGAGAATCTCATTTACTTCCTCTTGTTCAAAGTGCTTACCCCAGTCACCGCCAAACTGCCAGGTTCCAATTCCAACTACACTGACATTGATATTTGTCCGTCCCAATCGTCTATATTTCATACATGCTCCTTTGTTTTTTAATGATAGTAAACTTTTACTAAAGTGCAACTCAGGATACGTGTGTCAAGCTGGCTAGTTCTAATTTACGAAGAAAGATATTACTTTTAGGAAACTAAATGCTGGGCATTACCTGTCCACCGCAAACCGGTAGATAGACACCTGTGATAAAACTTGCCAGATCGGAGGCAAAAAAGAGAACTGCGTTGGCAATATCTTGATCTTCGCCACGGCGCTTCAATGGTACATTCTTCACATAGCCACTATCGTCGATGGGTTCATCGCGGAAACTATCGCTAATCATCCAACCCGGTGCTACCTGGTTTACAGTAATCTGGTGTTCACCGATTTCTTTTGCCAATACCCGGAGCAGACGGTCCTGTCCCCCTTTACCTGAGATATAGGCAGCCATGCCAGTTCCGCATTGCATGGTGCACTCCGTATTTGTGGCAATGATACGGCCGGCTTTCTTTTCAATCATTGCAGGAACAAATGCCTTTGCCATCAGTAGATTGTGCATAACACAGGTGTCGAACTGGCTTTGAAAGTCCGCTTCATCTTGTTCCAGAACGTTTACCCAATCATATTGCTGCACAGCATTGTTGACGATTATATCCGCATCGCCCAATTCTGCTTTTACAGTGTCTCGCATCGCAAAAACAGAATCCTTATCACTAACATCTGCTTGCACAGTCATTGCCTTTCCACCCGCGGCGACAATATCATCTTTTACCGCTTCGGCTTTTTCAGCATTGCTGTAATAATGTAATGCGACAGACGCTCCTGCTTCAGCAAGCGTTCTGCTAATTACCCGTCCCAGCTCACCACTTGCTCCGGTAACTACCGCAACTTTCCCTGATAAATCAATTCCAATCATTCCTAGTTACCGCCAATTGGAGTGAGCTTAACGCTAAGGTCTTCACCAACGGGTCGCTCATTGTGCGTCCAGTTATTATCCGGGTCTTCACCACGGCAAAGAACCGCCGCATGACCCCAACGTTCAACCGTTTGCGTTACATCCGGTGTGCAATAACGAATTGTTAAACCGCAGCGCCGGCGGTCTGATTCGTTTGGCTCAGAACCATGCGCGAGCATGTCGGCATGCAACGAAAATTTTCCTGCTTTTAGAACATTATGAAAGATCTCACCATACTGATTTATATCAACAATTTCCTGATGCAGATACGAATCGCGTTTTGAGTTACGCCATTCCAAATGCCCCTTATCATGGGTAGCTGGAAGAAACATCATTGCAGCATTTTCTATATCCGCATCATCAATTGCCAACCAGCATGTAACTGTGCGCGAAGGCGTCAGCGGCCAATAAGATGCATCTTGGTGAAATGGCACATTTTTTGGATCTCCAGGTAATTTACAAAAGAAGTGTGTGCCCCAAGCGATGATATCTGGACCGATCAGATCTTCCACCAGATCCAGAATACGATCGTTCATGACAATATCGTAAAGCCCCTCACAAATTGAATGATAACCATTTATTGCATAGGCATCCTGGCCATAAGTATTTTGGAATTCATCGAGCAGATTATCGAAATATTTACGAATGCGAATTACATCATCACCTTCATATCCTGTACAGCCACTGATATAACCCTTCTCATTATAGTGCTGAATTTCTTCAAGTGTCAGGTATTTTGGATTGGTATTTTCACAGCGCTTAAATGATAAATCTTTCTCCGGTACGTCTTCGCCTTCAGTTGCCATTTGGTCCTCTTAGCTCATTAATTGTTCGTAGCCTTTATCTTAGTTTAAGTGTTTATAAAAACAAATCGATAATTAGGACTAAAAAGAATTTTTGCATAACATAGCACAGGTTTGGGCGCGTTTCTCATTGAACCGGTCTCAGACAGATGCTATCTTGTGAACCTAACAGTCTAAGTATTAGACATAAGATAGAGGACTATGAAATGAAAGAAATTGATCCCGAATTATACAAAGAAATT
>JABSQK010000856.1 GCA_013215875.1 Lentisphaeria bacterium | reverse complement strand
TAATAAATTTCATTTATATACTCCATAATAAATCATAAAGGAAATAGGATTTTAAATAAACTAAAAACAAGATCACTAAGGTGTTTTTCACACAGGCTCGAGCCGGGCTCGATCCAAGCTAACGATTGGATGCCGGCGGCCTTCTTTAGTTTGGGGTAGATTCGTCGCTGTAAAAGTTTACAGCAAATTGAAGCTAACGATTGGATGCCGGCGGCCTCTTTAGTTTTGTGTAGATACGAGGCAGCGAAATGAAGATGTGGACCCCACTTCGAAAATTGAAGCTAACGACGTAGATGTTAGGACGCCGGCGGCCTCTTTAGTTTTGTGTAGATACGAGGCAGCGAAATGAAGATGTGGACCCCACTTCGAAAATTGAAGCTAACGACCTAGATACCCCAAAATAAAGAGGCCGCCACCCAGAGTGGGCAACGGCCAGGCTGTTAATAAGATTTCTTTGCTTATTTGATGAAAAGCATTTCCTGATATGTTGGCAATGGCCAAAGATCGTCTGCGACGACCGCTTCCAATGCATCAACTACTTCACGAACACCATCCATTGCTGGAATGATTTTTGTTCGTGAATGCTTAACATCTGCATCTTCGATATGCGCCTCTTTTAGAGCGCCAATAGCTGCGCCGAGTTGAGTAATTAATTCTGTAACTCTGTCTAATGGACAGGTTTCAAACTTAACACCGGCGGCATTACAATTTGCCGCTGCCTGCGCCAGTTCGCTTTGGTAGCGTACTGCGGCAGGGTAGATCATTGTGAGGGCAATTTCAGCAGTCAGATTTGCTTCGACATTGATTGTCATGCAATACTGCTCTTTGTAAACCTCGAGACGTGAATCAATTTCGCGCTTGCTCAATACTTTGTATTTCTTGAAGAGTGCAACTACCTCTTTGCTTGCCATTGCTGGAAGCGATTCAAGTGTAGAAATATTGTTGACCAATTTGCGATCTTCAACTGCTTCTCTATGCCATTCTTCTGAATAGCCATCGCCATTAAAGATCACACGATCGTGTTTGGTGATAATTTCTTTTAAAACTTTCTGCAATGCAGCATTCAACTTCTTAGGGTCACCCTTGGTTGCTTTCTCAAGTGCTGTTGCAATAAAATCAACAGACTCAGCAATGATGGTATTAAGCGCGACTAATGGTCCGGCTAGAGATTGACTTGAGCCAACTGCGCGGAATTCGAAACGGTTACCTGTGAAGGCAAATGGACTTGTGCGGTTACGGTCGCCAGCATCCTTAGGCAGTGGAGGCAATGTATCAACACCCACTGTAAGAGTACCCGCTTTCTTAGAGCGCTTTGCACCACCCTTTTTGATCTGCTCAAATACATCTGTAAGCTGATCGCCAAGGAAGATAGAGATAATCGCAGGCGGCGCTTCATTTGCACCAAGGCGATGATCATTTGCTGCAGAAGCAATGACTGCACGCAGTAATGGCGCGTGGATATCTACGGCACGAATAACAGCTGCACAAAATGTCAGGAACTGAGCATTTTCGTGAGGTGTATCACCCGGATCCAAAAGGTTGCCTTGCGTGCTATTACCCAAAGACCAGTTCAAATGCTTACCAGAACCATTCAGACCGGCAAACGGTTTTTCATGGGTGAGACATTCCATACCAAACTTATGGGCAACAGATTTTAATGTGTGCATCACAAGGTGGTTGTGGTCTGTAGCAACATTTGCATTTTCATACATTGGGGCGATTTCATACTGTCCAGGTGCCACTTCGTTATGACGCGTGATTACTGGAATACCGAGCTTATACATTTCACGTTCGCATTCATACATGCATGCCAATACGCGCTCAGGAATACGTCCAAAATAGTGGTCGTCGAACTCCTGGCCCTTTGGCGATGGTGCGCCAAACAGTGTACGGCCTGTGATAAGGTCCGGGCGGCTTAATACAAAGTTGCGATCGATCAGGAAATATTCCTGCTCTGGTCCGGCTGATGAAGTAATGTGAGCAATGTCTTCATGCCCAAAAAGCTTAAGTAAACGCTGAGACTGTTCGTTCAGAGCTTTCATGGAACGCAGTATAGGTGTCTTTTTATCTAGTGCTTCACCTGTCCAGGATACAAATGCAGTAGGAATACAAAGGGTAGCGCCATTTGGATTATCCAAGACATATGCAGGGCTTGTTACATCCCAGGCAGTATAGCCACGTGCTTCAAATGTCTGGCGAATGCCACCAGATGGAAAGCTTGATGCATCAGGCTCACCTTGAATCAGCTTATTACCGGAAAATTCCATGATCGCGCCGCCGGATCCATCAGGCTGTAAAAAGCTATCATGCTTTTCAGCGGATGAACCAGTCAGTGGGTAGAAGACATGGGTGTAGTGAGTAGCACCATGCTCAAGGGCCCATTCTTTCATTGCCAGGGCAACGACATCGGCGATTGAGGTATCAAGTTTTTCACCATCTTCAATGGTTTTTAAGATTTTCTTGAACACTGCTTTTGGCAGACGTTCCTGCATAACAGCAATGCTGAATACGTTGGCACCAAACAATTCTTGAGACGGAATTTCCTCGTAATTAATGGTTTCTTCCTGTTCGTAACGATTGACTGCGCTAATAGCTTCTAGACGAGCTTTACTTCCACTCATTGAAGTATCTCCTTTTATATTATAGTTATGTAAAAATAAGAAAAACGGTCTTCACAGTACCACAAAGCAGATTCCTC
>JABSQK010000855.1 GCA_013215875.1 Lentisphaeria bacterium | reverse complement strand
TTGCTAGTGCCAATGCTTCTTCGTTTGGTGGAAGGATGACCAGTGGCTCGCCGCTGTTCGAAACTATCAGAGATGTACCAGATGAATTCTCTGCGGCACAATTGCAGCAAACCACCCACATATTATTCGCCTGCGCATGGGCCCCGCTATGATTTATACGATGACTACTACCGAGTTTTGAATTACCCAAAGCCGCATTGCTCCAGAGCAAAATTTCAGCACCGGCGAAACGCATGCGTCGAATGCTTTCCGGGAACTCGCCATCAAAGCAATTTGATACGCCAATGGTCGCATATTTTGTTTGGAACACTACAGATCTATCCTCTGTGCCGGGCTCCTCGAAACTTTCGTTTTCGTAAGCCCATGGATATAATGGTGCTTTTCGTCGTGTACCCAGCCAGGATCCATCGGCGTCGATGACCCCAATGGAATTATAAATGACGTCTGCTAACTTTTCTGCAAAACCAAATGTTAAAACCATTTGGGTAGACAGCGCTTTTTCCTGCAATGCCTGTAAATAGGAACTTTCTGTAACGATGTCTGCTAATTCCAAGTTGGCTAATTTCCCTTCTTGCGCAGACCCTGCAGTAGGTGTGAAATAACCTGAAAGGCACATCTCTGGAAAGGTTAATATTTGAACGCCTTTTTCTGCGGCTAAATCAATTGCCGAAAGCATTCGAACAAGGTTCTGCTTTTTTTGTTCCTCCCCGCCGCATGAATTTTTCATCTGGAAGGCCGCAACTGTGAGCGGCAAAGCTGAATCCTCTTCCAGTGATGTGGAAATTTCTTGACGTGCCTTCTTACTGCGTGCAAGAAGCATGGATGCGTGATCGTCAAAAATTTCCTGGTATATTTTCATAACTTATTTTCTCTTAAGACTGTATTCGAAGCGGACTAGAGAGCGCCGAAAATAAAGCTTCCGAAAGTGAGGATGGGGGTTTGTTCCCGGAAGTCGTTGATTGCGCCTTGCACGTCTTTTAAGGTGTGCATGGCTTCTTTGTAAAGGCCTTCGCCATGAACCAATTTTCCCAGATTTCCCTTACCACTGTTAATTTTTTCTGTGATCGCTTTCAGATCTTTAAAGGAACCGTTAACATTATTATAGAGAGCACCTTTATCATTCATTATTTTTGAGAGTGAACCTGTCCCGCTATTCAGATTTTTTACCAGCTTTTTAATTTCTGCACTTGCATCTTTAAAGTTATTATAAGCGGTGTCATCGGTAAGGAGTTTTCCAAGTGTGCCCTTCCCTTTACGTGCCTCTGTAACGGCTTCGTTAACATTTTTGGCAGTCGCTTTGATTTCCGAGCCCATAGCTTCGATTGATTTCCCTGCTTTTTCCACACTCTTACTGGCGTTTTCAATATCCTTTAGCAGTTTCTCGGCATCTGTTTTAATAGACTTAAATTCTGCGACTGTTTCTCCAATTGTTTTACCCGCTTCTTTTACAGAGGTAAACGCTGCTTTTGCTTCCACATACATATCGTCTTCATTAGTAATTTTATAGAGGGTCGACTCTTTATTGTTCAGACTGGCCGCAAAAACTTTCACATCAGTCATTGCGCTGTTTAGATTTTTCATGAGTTCACCAGCCTCTTTAAATGGGTCCATCAGTCCTTTTCCCTTTAGAACTCCATCGACTATTTTAGGACCCTTCGGCCCTTGTTCCATGTAGATTACCACTCCACCCAGAACAGATGTACTGCGAATTTCCACCACGTAGCCGTCGTAAAAATTGTTGTATTCTGCTAATATGGTAATGCCAACCCGGACTTTGGTATTATCTTTCGGACTGAGCCCTATGCCCGTAACTTTCCCCACTTCCACCCCGCGCAAGAGCACCTTGTCGCCGGTTTTAATACTGGCCACTGCACTGAAATCAATCTCGCGTGTACCCGTTTCCTTGCCGCCAATTGCTGATTTATTCAAGACAATGGTGAAGAATCCCAATAACACCATTCCGATAATAAAAAAGAGTCCAACAAAAAATTCTGTTGACCGCTGCTCTCCGCTAACTTTCCGATTGCTCATAATTTTAGTTCCTGTACTTTACCTGTTTCAAATTGAGACTTAATAAATTCTTTTACAAATGGATGTTCGCTTTTTATAAATTCTTCCGGATGAGACGATTCCACCGATTGGCCCTCAAAAAGCATGGTGACTTTGTCCGCAATACTGAAGGCACTGTGTAAGTCATGGGTGATGACCACACTGGTTACACCGAGCTTTTCCTGCATGTCTTTTATCATGCCATCCACATGTCTGGACATGACCGGGTCGAGACCGGATGTCGGTTCATCATAAAGCAGAATCTGCGGTTTGGTGATAATCGCCCGAGCCAGAGCGGCGCGTTTATTCATACCACCGGAGATCTCAGAGGGAAATTTATTTTCTGCGCCATCAAGGTTTACCAGGTCTAGAGCATCCATCACTTTTTCGCGAATTTCGTCATCGCTCAAATCTGTTTTTTCTAAAAGTGGCAGGGCAATATTATCAAATACAGTCTTCCATTGCAGGAGCGCTCCTGATTGGAAAAGCACCCCGAATTTATCGAGTATCGATTCAAGTTGTTTGCCCCGGGCTGTGGATATATTTTCGCCATCGATAAGCACTTCACCTTCATCAGGCGCCAGCAAACCAATCATGTGTTTCAGGCTAACGCTTTTTCCTGTACCAGATCCGCCAACGAGAACCATCGTTTCACCTTTGGGCACATGAATGTTCAAGCCATTTAGAATGACATTGTCACCAAAAGATTTATGGACATTTGTAAATCGTATCATCTGTAAAATAAACTCGTCATAAAGTATCCAGTAATCAAAATGAGCAAGAATGATGTGACCACTGATTTACGGGTGGCTATGCCCACACCCATTGCACCGTTTCTACAAGCAAGCCCCTGATAGCAACTCACAGTTGTGATAATCACACCAAACACGGCCGCCTTAAACAGGCCGACATATATTTCTTTAACCTTCAACAGTGTTAAGACATTTTGATAATAGGCTTCCCAGCCGACATTGAGCTGCGAATACGCCACCAACGCCCCGCCCATAGTACCAATGATATCTGTAAAAATTGTTAGCACTGGTGTCATGATGAGCATGGCAATCATGCGCGGCATGACGAGATAGCGCACGGGATTTATATTCATAATTTGCAGGGCATCGATTTCTTCAGAAACTGTCATTGTACCCAATTCAGCGGCCATAGCAGACCCCACACTGGCGGCAAGGATCAGGGCAGTCATAAACGGGCCCATTTCACGACACATGGTTTGCGAAACAAGTATTCCCACATTCACTTCCTGGCCATATTTTTGGAGTTCCAGACCTGCCTGCAGAGCAAGGATCATACCGGTGAACAAAGCGACAATTTCCGCCACAGCAAAACTCTTTATGCCGATGATAAACATCTGTCGGCCAATATCACGACGTCGTTTGAAGCAAGCTGTAAGCGAGCGAAAGCTTTCAAACATGATATTCAGTGCCTTGCCTGAAGCATGCACGGTCTCAAAAAAGCCACGACCGAGCTTTTCTATACGGCCTGTAGCAGGCCGGTCATACAAGGGTTCAAACCTGAGCATATTTTGCTCCTGCATTCAGTATTGCCATCGTTAATTCCATGGTATCTTTCATTTCTGCCACATCATGTACACGGATTATCCGGGCACCATTCTGTATGCCCGCACTAATCGCTGCAGCGGTTCCCCATAATCGCTCTTGTGGATTTTCTTTATCCAAAACCTTACCAATAAATGATTTCCTGGACGGGCCAATTAAAATTGGGCATTGATGAACACTAAAGGCATCCAGGCATTTAATAATCTCCAGGTTCTGCTCAGCTGTTTTACTAAAACCAATACCCGGGTCAAGCGCTATGCGTTCTCTTTTTATACCCGATTTTTCTAATTCTTGAAGATTTTCTGCAAAATATTTATTTATGTCAGTAATCAAATTATCATAATCTGTGAATTGTTGCATTGTCTGCGGGGTGCCGCGCATATGCATGCTAATGACTGTTGCTTCCCATTCTGCAGCCACATTACGCATGGCAGGATCCAGGTTCAAGCCACTGATGTCGTTGATGATCGCTGCCCCTGTTGCCAGTGCCGCGGCGGCAATTTCAGACTTGGTCGTATCAATGCTAATAAAGACATCATGCTTAGCGGCGATATACTCAATAAGGGGAATTGTGCGCTGTAGTTCTTCTTTCAACGAAACCACTTCAGCACCCGGGCGCGTCGATTCACCGCCCACATCTATAATGTCGGCGCCAGCATTGACCATCGCATCTACTGCTTCTTTGGCAGCATCAAATGTGTAATTTGCCCCATTTTCCGAAAATGAATCCGGGGTCACATTCAATATTCCCATTAACAAGCAGCGTGAGTCGAGATCCAGGGTCTGATCTTTCACTTTTAGTTTCATATCAATTCCTAGAAATAAGGCCTCAAAATGGACACTCAGACGCTCGGAATTCAAGTACTTTCGCTTTCTATCCGCTCAGGAGAGCAATTTTTCTTTCATTCATCCTTTCTCACTCATTTTGAGGCTATTTTACCACGTATTAAGCCCTATTTAGCCTCAATTCCTGCTACTGCCAAAATGCTATTTTATCGCTAAATTGCTTTGACATTCTGGAAAGAGAGCCTAAGGTGTTATAAAATATTTATAAAGTTTGACAGGAAACTGAATAAGACTTATGGCTATATATCAACAGAAATTTTCAGTAAAGCATCAATTTGATGTATATTTTACACGCGGACTTTTTGATCAGGAGAACGAAGTTCTTGCGCGCGCGCTGGGCAGTAAAAACCGTAAAGCGCTGATATTTATAGATGCCAATCTAGCAAAACAAAATCCAGGCTTAAAAGCAGAGATTTTAAATTGGGCGGATTACCACAAGGGCTGCATCGACATTAAGGAGATAAAGGAGCTTGAAGGGGGAGAAGCAATAAAGAACGATCCAAATATCGTCGATGAACTTGCTGCTTTATACATCAAACACAAAATTTGCCGTCATTCGATCAGCATTGTAATTGGTGGAGGCGCCCTTCTTGATGCCTGTGGCTATGTTTCATCGATCGTACATCGTGGCGTTCCTCTACTGCGAATTCCTACCACTGTGCTTTCTCAAAACGACAGCGGCGTTGGTGTAAAAAACGGTATCAATCGTTTTGGTATCAAAAACTTTTATGGCGTATTTTCCCCACCTGGAGGCGTAATAAATGATTTTAATTTCTTGCAAAGCCTGCCGGATAGGGATTGGCGCTCTGGCTTAGCTGAAGCCTTTAAGGTTGCCATTATCAAAGATGCCGACTTCCTCAAGTACCTCATCGATAATGCCGGCAATTTTTGCAAACGGCAGCACAAGGCCGAAGAGGAAATGGTAAAACGCACCGCAATATTGCATCTCGAGCATATTGGCAAAGGTGGCGATCCATTCGAAAGTGGTTCATCTCGTCCACTCGACTTTGGCCATTGGTCGGCCCATAAACTTGAGTCACTGACAAATTTCAGCGTCACCCACGGCGAAGCAGTCTCCATCGGTATTGCCCTGGACCTTTATTATGCCGCGGCTATTGGCCTGATTAAAGAGTCCGAAGCACAACACATTTGTTTTGTGCTGAAATCCATTGGCTTACCTGTGTATCATCCCTATCTCGAAACGCGGTTTGATGATATCATAAAAGGTCTCGAAGAATTTCGTGAACATCTCGGTGGCGAACTGACAATTGCTATGCCCAAAAAGCTTGGATCCCGCACAGACCTTCATGAAATGGATGTTGATGTCATTCGTGCTTCCGTTAAAAAGCTCGAAGCTTTCTACGGACCGGACGAACTGTCAGCTATCGCCGGCTGAAAACCCGGTATTACCCCTCAAATCTTTTGTTCCGTATTTAAATGACCAGATATGTACTTATAGTGTATATCTGAAACACAAGCAAAATTGTGTTCTGTTATTTTATAAATTAATCAATCCGTACGGATATCTAAATATGGAAACTCAAGACAGATGATATTAACATTGATAGGAATCATTGCTATTACACTTGCACTTGCCATCGGTTCAATTGTCAACTAAGGCGAGTCGATAAATCGTAGCTAGCACCACTCGATGAACCCATCGTAAAAATATGCTTGTAGCACAAAGCCAGCAACGATGAATGCATTGGCTGGGGCTCAAAAAGAACATCAATGACTGTTACAGGCTGGTATCATATCCTGCTGTAAAAAATCACTTTTTGTACCAAACCCGTTCTGCTTATTCTTCCGTCGTCTTTTTTTTCTGGTGAAATTATTTCAACAGATTTTTCTTTTACGGGTTCTACCTGCTCAAGTCCTCGCGGTTTTGAATAGTGAAGACCGCCCATTGTTGAATTGGGAATTGTGCAGGATGTAAGTGACAATGCTGTTGCTCCAAGAATTGTCACCAAACCACAAATTGAGCCCTTTTTCTTTTGCAATTCAACAAGCTCATCAATACTGCAGTCTCTTAAGTCATATACATCCTGCTGACATTTTGTGCAAAAACGTC
>JABSQK010000854.1 GCA_013215875.1 Lentisphaeria bacterium | reverse complement strand
TTTTTGAAAAGCAATGGGCATACCCCCACCCTGAAAGAAGCACTTGCATTTGATATAAACCTTGCCGATGTAAATCGCCAAACAAGCAAAAAAGCTAAGGCATCCAAATATTCTGTGGAAGACCAGGCAATCGCCGATTATGCGGCGGCTTTTGCTAGTAAACTGGCTGTAAAAGATGCAAATAATGCTAAGATAATTAGTTTATTACAGTTCGCAGGAAAAGTTAAACCGTATAGTAAGCCCCTGCTGATGACACTTGGTAATATGGAATTTGGTCTGAAGCCAAAAGCATACAAAGGGGAGTATACGGGTGCCCAACTCGTATCTAAAATGACCAAACGCGGCCTGGTTCTCGCCAAAGGCAACAGAAAGGATCAACGTTTAGCAGCATTGTATTTAAGCCTTTTAGACAAATTAGGAAAAACGAGTAATAAGGTAATCATTGCAATATCAAAGTTAAAACAGAATGGCCTGGACGTTAATTTTCAAACACTTATTTCAAAAACTGAAGACGACGAAATTGATGATGACCCCGAGGAAGTTGCGCAAGGCAATGAAATGAAATTGACCCTCGCTGCGCTACGCCATCATTTTGACCAAAAAGTGCCCTATGTGTATTTGGAATTTACCACACTGGTCCCTGCATTAACAACACAAGCAACCATTAGAGCTACAACGACTGTTAAAGATGATAAAGGTAAAAGCATGCGTGTTTCCACAAGTTACGCCAGATTTGATCCATCGACCCGGACAATGAAAATATATGTCCGAATTTTCCCATCTACAGAAATAAAATACATCACTGCTAAGGGTAATTTCACATATTCGCTGGCCAAGAATGTAAGTGTAAATCTTGATTTCACCAAGACTAAGTCTATCGCATATAAGCAATATGGTATTTCATTTACATTAGTCGATAATTATAGAGTCAAAGTAAGCGTACTGCCAGGGGCTGCACGAATGGTTCATCTCAGATTTACCGGTTCCAGTAGTTATTCATCATCCAGGGATGGTTCTCGCATTTATAATTTTGGACAACCAGTCGTATATACTAAGGCATCTATTCAGTATGATGAAAACTCAAATGCCAAGGGGGAAAATAACTATACGTCGGGGCGGATTTATATTTGGAGTCCAAAGAAATACTACAAGACCGAATAACGTGGGTTAAATCAGAGTTTCAGTCAGTAAGAATTCATTGGCGTTTGAATCAAATTCACGTTGAAACATATTATGCTCTGAAAGAACATTCAGACAGAGCCTGACTATCCTGAAATGACGTCCCAGTAACTTGTAAACATCATAGCGGCCATGTTCCTTGGTCCATTTAAATTTCAATGTTTTACGAAAGTTGAGTATACCGATTGCTTCGAAATATTCGATACGCGGCGGAATCGCTGAAGAAAATACATTCAGATCTGCCTTGTCATTAAAATAAATCTTTTCTGGAAATACCCCACTGACAAATAATGCATAATTTGCCATGTGGCAGCGTATGCGATATTTTGTAAATTCATCTGCGTTGTGCAATTTGTAGATAAGGTCCTGGAGGAATACTGCCGGATGCAGGCTGATCACAGAATTGAGTATGCGTTTATTTTGAAAAAAGCTTGTTAGCATTTCAGCACAGTAATCAGCTAGTTCGCGCGAGTCCAATTCAAAATCCTTTAATAGATGGCGCATGAGGATGTAATAATAAAGGCGACTGGAAATCCGTAATTTACCATAGTTTTCCAGCACGGTATTTGTCAGCAGGGGTTCATCCAAAATAATATCGCGTGTTTCTGGATCTTTCATGAGTTCATTTATACAGTTGGATGAAATCTGCGAATTTGGAATTCTGCCAAGAATGATACTTATGAAATCGATATCAGTCAGTGAGAGCCTCTCCCTGCTGTTATTCTGTATCAATTCTATATGTGCATTTAGATCAAACATGTGTTACCTCTTCCACCTTAAATTTATCGGCAGAAGATTGAACTCGTGTAGCACATAAGTAAAAGTTTATAAATTACGCTGCGTTTTTCGTGTCGTTTTTTTAGATTTTATTTCTGAGAATCATGCGGCAGCGATTTTGTTATTTGCTCTTTTCGATTGCTGCTGTTTGATAAAGTGAAGGGCGTTTCAGCTATTCATAGCCATTTGGATGGCTCTCAAAGAAATCCCAGGCACTTTGAATGATCTGTTCGATGCTTGGAAATTGTGGTTTCCAGCCAAGCAACTCATGTGCCTTGGACGCATCTGCCACCAGGTGTGAGGGGTCTCCGGCTCTGCGTTCCTGAAGTTCATATTCGATGGTCTTGCCTGTCACTTTTTCTGCCGCCTCAATGCATTGCAATACGGAGTAACCATGACCGTTGCCAAGATTTATCTTTTCTGAGTCGCCGCCATTTCGCAGGTGGTTCACAGCTTTTATGTGCGCATCTGCCAGATCCGCCACATGGATATAGTCCCGCACACATGTGCCATCGATAGTGGGATAGTCATTGCCAAATATTTTCAGCGATTTCTTGCCCATCGCTGCGAAGATAATATTAGGCAGGATGTGTGGTTCCGGGTCGTGTAGCTCACCCCTGTTTTCAGTGGCACCGGCAGCATTGAAATAGCGCAAAGCCACATGTTTCAATCCATACGCATCATCGTAGGCTTCAAGCTGGCGCTCAAGGATAAACTTTGTCCAGCCGTACGGGTTTGCCGGGTTCTGCGGATGCGATTCATTGATCGGAATTTCCACCGGTTCGCCATACGTGGCGCAAGTGGAGCTGAATACCACATTTTTAATATTATTCTCAATGAGAATATCGAAGAAATTGATACTGCCCACTGCATTGTTTTGAAAATATATCCGAGGCTCTGTTACAGATTCACCGACATAAGCATAGGCTGCAAAATGTATGCATGCATCGATCTCATGTTCACTGAAAATTTTGCCAAGTGTTTCTGCATCTGAAATATCTGCTTTGTAAAATGGAATGGAGTCATTCACGGCTTTTCGAAAACCACGTGAAAGATTGTCTAGGACGACAACATCTTCTCCACTTTTTACCAATGCTTCAACAGTTACACTGCCTATAAATCCTGCGCCACCTGTTACTAAAATTGCCATTTCATGTCCTTTTTTTTAACTCGATATTTCAGACAGTAACTTTAGACTCAGAACAGCATTTCTCAATCAGTGAGAAAAAACATTCTTTTATTGGAAATTTTTATCTATTTAGTTTGCTTTCTTTAATAAAATGGATATTTTTGGAAAATAATGGAATTTTATGGATTAGAGGAGTGTAAATTAGATGCAAGTGGCCGCCTTAAATTACCCATACAGTTTATGGATTCATTTAAGTCACATGGCGAGACACTTGTACTTTATTGTTTGCCTGAGGGCGCAATAGCAGTTTACCCTTTGAACGTATGGGAGGAAATGCGTTCAGATTTGTCTTTAAAAACAGAAAATCTAATACATCAAATTTCAGGTAATTTAACACTTAGGAGGCAACTAAGACGATTTGGTTCCATGTCCCTCATGCTTAAGATAAGCAATCAGGGGCGTTTAAGTCTTCCAGGACCATTTCGTGAATTTGCCAGTTTGCCGGTTGGTGAATTGTGCATAGTGGCTGGTGTTGAATTAGGAGTCGAAATTTGGAATAAGGCAAAATGGGAAGCAGAGCAAAAATTAATTCAGGCACATATCATGAGCAAGGGCGATCATCAAATGAGCGCCGATCTGGACTTAAGTCAAGACTGAAGTCCAGACGTTTGAAACAAATGACAGTTTTTTTATGTCTTGTTGTCGTTTTGCTATTTGCCTTTTGGGGCATCCGTACCTATCAGAAAAATCAACAGAGCAAAAAAATTGCCGTTGATTTGCGTGCGTGGCATTATCAAATCGCCAATGAGCTTCCACAGACTATGCGCAAGTCGTGGTTAGCTGTGAGTGAGCAACACTCCATTTTGCTTTTACGGGCATGTAGTATCGAAAATAAAGTATCAAAAAATGACGAATAAAGACGCCTTAAAGAGACTGGGTGAGACCTTTACGAGTATTCGTGTTAGTGCGACGCAGAAATTAAAAGACCGTCAGCTTCTGCGAATTTGCTGTTTACTCTGGCTGATTCTCACGATCTTGTGGGGTATCTACTTTGCCGGGTATAAAATGATTAATTATGATCCGGGCTGGTACGTCGGTACTTTTCCAGCAGTCCGGGGCCGCTTGATGGATAAGACAGGCCTGCCGTTAGTCTGGTCTGAAAGGCACTTCGTTTTGCTCTATAAAAAAGCAGACTCGGCAGATACGATAATGAGTGACATGAAACTCTTGAATAAAAATCTCGGTCTTAATGCAAGCGACTATTACTCAAAAATCGTCAGCAGCCCGACAAATGAATTTGTCGTGCAAAACTTAACGCCTTCACACCTGATAAAAATAAAAGATCTTTTTGCCAACAACGAGCGTTTTATCGTTCAAAGTTATTTCGACCGGCAGCAGACCAATTTGCCCAGGAAAGTCATTCGTCAAATTGGCGAAACACAGCAATTCGGCAATCGCGAAGTTGGCATGAGTGGTTGGGAAAAATTTTATAATAAGAAACTCTCTGGCAGCGATGGGAAATATCGTGTAAAAATAGATAAATTTGGAAATTGGAAATTGGACAGTTGGGAAGAAATTAAAAAACCAACTCCGGGTGAAGATGTCTACCTGCCCATAAACATCGAGCAGATTAGTTCGAACTGATTCGCTTAAACATCACAGCTATAGCCGAACAGTAAATCGAATTTCCTACTTATCCCCACTGTTGAAACAGGAAGAATAACCTCACAAGCGGCAAAAAGTACAGCTATTTTTTTCGTTTCCCTGGTACTCTGCCCTGGAAATTGGCTGACTTCGTCACCAGCAACTTGTGTCTTTGTGCATTTCTCATAAACCATCCACAGTGATGGATAATGATTGCAGCAGCAGACACTTAGAACTGCCGATGACTTAAATATGCTGACTGTATCGACCAAAAAAAATAAAATTTAATTCTTTTTCTGCTTTTTCTTAAGATTTCGTGCAATCAGGCATATATCATGCGCATTCTTCTTTGATAGAAAAGGAGAGACAATGCCAAGTGATCCATCAAAGACTGAAGAACCTACTGCAAAAAAAATCCAGGAATCCCGTCGGGATGGCAATGTTCTAATGTCTCAGGATATTATTGCCCTTGCAGTCTTAACTGGTGGTGCAATGATGGTATTTACGATGGTGGGCCAGGTGCAAAGCGGCTTTTTACATTCCTACACCAAGATACTCGATATCGACTGCAGAGAAGACTGGAGTAACCAGGCTTTCACAAAAGGGGTGCATTATTCTTTTTTCTTTTTGTGCAAAATTCTTGTTCCTACAATGCTGGGCATTTGCTTTATGGCAATCGTTTCCACCAAGGCACAGATCGGCAGCTATTTCGAGACGCAGTCACTGCGTTGGAAATTAGACCAGTTAAACCCCATATCTGGATTCAAACAGGTACTGCCAACACCCGATAATTTGATGAAGCTTGGTCTGGTATTGATAAAGCTGGCAATCGTCAGCTTTTTTATCTACGTCCTGCTCCATGAAAAATTTGATATCATCGTGAGTCTGCCGCTTTTGCCGGTGGCAGATGCCCTGGCCTGGATTGTAAAGATCACATCGGCATTGATCATAACAATTCTCTCCGTTTTTATTATAGCGGCCATTCTTGATTATGTATGGAAGCGCCATAAATACATGGACAATTTAAAAATGACCAAGCAGGAGGTGAGTGATGAGCACAAAAATGCTGAAGGTGATCCCAAGTTAAAAGCCCGCTTGCGCCAGAAGATGCAGGAAATGTCTATCATGCGAATGATCATCGAGGTGCCGAAGGCGGATGTAATTGTTACCAATCCGACCCATGTCTCTATTGCCCTTAGTTATAAAGCGGGCACCTATGCACCGGTGGTTGTTGCTAAGGGTTTACGTAAAAAAGCGATGCGCATACGGGAAATTGCCAAGGACAATGACATACCGATTATTGAGTCCCCTCCCCTTGCCCGGACGCTCTATCGAAATACCAAATTGGGCGCTCATATACCCGAAAACCTTTTCGGCGCTGTTGCAGCAGTATTGGCTCGCATCCACAAAAAGAAGCGTAAGAACTATGCATGAGAGAAAAATAAATGCCTGAATCTTTAGAAAAGAAAAAAAATAATTCATTAGTGAACCCAGATATTATGATGCCCTTTTTGGTCATGGGTGTTATTTTCATCTTGCTGGTGCCTCTGCCATCGCTCATTCTGGACTTGTTGCTGGTTGTAAATATTTCTATAGCTGTGCTTATTTTGCTCATGATGTTTTACCTTCATGAGCCCATGGAGCTGAGCTCCTTCCCGGCCTTATTGCTGGTGATTACCCTTTTCCGATTATCCTTAAATGTTGCTTCGACCAAACTCATATTGCTCGATGGAAATGCTGGGAATGTGATTGACGCATTTGGTAAGTTTGTTGTGGGTAACAATTATGTGGTGGGTATTGTTGTCTTTTTAATCCTGGTGATGATCCAGTTTATCGTAATTACCAAAGGTTCCGGACGTATTGCAGAGGTGGCTGCACGTTTTACTCTGGATGCCATGCCGGGTAAACAAATGAGCATCGATGCGGATCTCAATGCGGGAATCATCGATGAAGATGAAGCCCGTGAACGTCGTAAAAAGATATCCGATGAAGCCGAATTTTATGGTGCCATGGACGGTGCAGTAAAGTTTGTAAAAGGGGATGCTATTGCAAGTTTGGTCATCACCGCAATCAATATTGTTGGTGGATTAACTATCGGCGTTTTTCAACATGACA
>JABSQK010000853.1 GCA_013215875.1 Lentisphaeria bacterium | reverse complement strand
TGACAAACTCCAGATCCAGACCCATTGCTTCCAGGAGTGGCAGGATGTCTGCAAAGATGATACCCGCATCGATATCAAATGCATTGAGTGGTTGCAGTGTTACTTCGCAGGAGAGCTCAGGGTTTTTAATCATTTCGAGGATTGTGTACTTTTCTCGTATGGCTCTGTATTCCGGCATATAACGACCAGCCTGCCTCATTAGCCATACGGGTGTGCAGTCAACCTGTTCCTTATGACATGCTTTAATAAATCTATCCTGACGTGACATTGTGCATCATCCTTATTTCATCGTTTTACGGATACTGTTCCTTGTACCACTTTACAGTTCGTTGCAGACCTTCCTCATTATCTATGAGTGGTATTTATGATAAGTCTGCTTTTGCTTTATCTATGTTAAAGTAGTGCGAGCAGGCAAAATTACTTGCCATAAACCGCGTAATTCTCGGAGAACCTTTTAAGGGGAGAACGGTATAGATAAATTCCATAAGTTGCCCAATAGCCAGGGCCTTGCCAATCGAGATTTGTTTTTTTGGAGCTGGCAAATCGAGCCGTTTTAATAAGTCATGAATCCAGTTCCATAGATTTGTGGGATTGTCATCCGTAATAAAGTATGCCGACCCGCATACAGGTGACCCTTCAATTAAGTGCTCGGCAGCGAGAATATGGGCATGCACGGCATTGTCTATATAACAAAAGTCGACACTATTTTTGCCATCGCCTACCTGGGTGAGTTGGCCGCCTTTGGCCCGTTCAGCCAGCATCGGTACGATGTGTGGATCGCCAACTCCCCAGATGAGGTGAGGGCGTAAAGCGCAGGTATAGAGCTCGCTGCAATTTGCTTCGAGAAGCAATTTTTCTGCAATGGCTTTCGTCTTTGGGTAATTCGCGGCATAATGGTCTGGGTAAGGCGTGCTTTCATCAGCATTTTTCATGTCGTCCATAGAGAATACCACACTGGGGGTACTGGTATAGACGAGCTTTTGCACGTGAAACTTTTTGCAGGCATTGATGATGTTTTCGGTGCCGGTAACATTGGGTCCATACAGTTCATCGAAGCTCGCCCACATTGCATGGTTGGCAGCAGAGTGAAAAACGACATCGACCCCGTCGACTGCTTTTTCAACTGCGCTTATGTCTTGAAGGTCACCTTGGATGCATATGACTCCCAAAGCTTCTAGTTCAGGGTATTTGGAACGGGAAATACTGCGCACTGTATCGCCACGCTCAAGTAATTTTTGAACCAGGGCTTTGCCTAAGAATCCGCCACCGCCCGTGACTAAAGCAATCAATTAATTTTCAACTCTTTTGCTGCCCATTCTGCCAGCTGTTCCCGAAATATTTTTGCATTGTGGCGAATATCTACAGGGAATGATGGATGAATGAGGAAGTGATTTATACAGTTTGTAATACGATGACTTTTTGCAAGTTCTTCTACTTCTCTTATATCTATTTTCTGTCCGGGTTCTGGCTCAACGATCAAGACTGGTAATTGCTGGTAGCGGTTCGCACCAAGACCAACAAGAGCCGAACGAAAAACTGCCGGATGATTATTTGTAATCGCTTCACAACACACAGTATAAAGTGTCTCTTCGCCATTCACAACACGATGTGTCTTTCGACCACACATCCAAATTCGGCCTTCTTCATCGATAAATCCTAAATCACCAATGCGGTGCCAGAAGACGTCCTTCGATTCGTCAAAATAAATTTTGTGTTCAGCGGTCTTATCAGCCATCTTATAATATTCTCGGCTCACATTCGGGCCCTTAACGATGATTTCGCCAATACCGCTTTGCAAAATTTCCGCGTCCTCAATGTATTCAATAATATCATCGCTAACGCGAATAATAATGACTTCCAGACCGTCTATGGGAGGCCCCACACAGTAGCCATTTCCCTGGCTGGTCAATTCGGCAGTTTCCTGGAGAACATCGACACCGGTATAACAGCTAACAGGCAGTGCTTCTGTAGCACCATAAGGTGTGAAAATATTTGAATCCCCGGGTAAAATCGTATCGAACATCCTTTTGTGCAAATACGCCGGTATGGGTGCACCCGCCATGATAACGCGTTTTAGCGGTGGCAGTTCGACTTCATTCTCCACGCAATAAAGGCTTACCGTGTTCCACAGGGCAGGAGAACCAAAGCTGAAACTTACATCGTTTTGCATGATGGCATTGATAATGTTTTTGGGGTCGACCTCTGCAGGCTTTGTTTGATCCATTTCCGGGATAATAATTGTGCAGCCTATGGACAGGGTAAATATACTGAAGAGCGCAAATGCTGGCATGTCGATATCATCTGAACTTACGCCAAATGAATCAATCATCGCCTGACGTTGAGCTTCGAACATTCCGTGTGTATAACAAACTCCCTTCGGTGGTCCGGTGCTGCCTGTCGTAAAGATAATTGCCGCGGGATCATCAACTGATGTTTTAGCTTCAGGAAACGACCCACTTTTGAAAATACCCTTCAAACTGTGCCCGCTGAAGAGTTTTTCCGGCCCAGTGGTAACGACAATTTTGACGGATTTGAAGTATTTTCTGTAGACCAGACGCGCCAGGTTTGCCTTTGGAATTCCGATAAAAACATGCGGTTCAGTATTTTTTACACAGTCCAGGAGATTCTGTTTACCCATACCAGGATCGATGAGCACTGGAACAGCGCCAAGTTTGAATAAAGCATAGATGAGCGGCAAAAATTCCAAGTTTGGTTTTATCATGAATGCCACACGCATGCCGGGCTCAACACCAATACTTTTAAGGCCATTGGCATAAGAATTTATATGATCTTCCAGGCCGATAAAATTCAGGTATGCGTACTCAATTACCCCCTCATCGCTCATTTTGATTGGATATCGTATGGCAATCTTCCTGGGATCCTCTTTCGCTATCTTGCTTATATATAGTGAAAGATTGCAAAAATTATTTTCTTCGTTCAAACTCGATTCCTATTGATATGTGTTTTAAGTGATATTGCTAGTGTTTGAAAGTAAAATTAGGGAAAGGACAGGTTCTTTCTTTTCGCTTGAAATTGTGCTCGCCTAATGCCGGTGCAGCTCACGAAATCGTCGAAGCAATGTATCGCAACAGCCTCATTTAAATATTTTAATATAGTCATACACTTCATTATAGTATTTATCAAGCACAAATATAAGCCATAGGCAAAGAGAAACAACTTTTTAGTCATAAAAATGATCGTATTTTTAAGTTGAAAATTGCTGAGAATGAAGCACCTTTAGGAAATATAATTTTCGGGAAAGGAACCAAGTTTGAATTGGGATGTAAATGAAGCGTCAGTCGTGGGCTCATCACGGCAGGGAAGTTCTCATAAATTACGAGAGCAGCCATGCCAGGACTCATGGTCGATACGTCGTCTCCATACAAATCCTCAGGTACTGGCTATGGCAGTGGCGGATGGCCATGGGGCAAAGGTACATGACCTTAGCGAATTTGGCTCACAACTCGCTGTCGATGCAGCAATCGACGAATTTGAAGACTTACTTGCCAAGGCAGGGGGCGACCAGGAAAAAATCATCACCTTATTTTTCGATGAATATTGCAAGAACCTGGTCCGTAGGTGGTACAAGTATGTTCAGAGGGATGCTGAAGATCGACTGGATAAAAAAATCGAAGCTGTCGAAGATCTATTAACCGCTACCCGCCGTTATGGCACGACTCTACTCACTGCATTTGTTGTAAATGATGCAATTCTATTAGCCCAAATTGGTGATGGTGACAGTATCTTGTTACGTCCGGACGGACTGGTTGACTTACATCAGGAACAAGATGCACCAGAACTTGTTGGATCCATGACTTTTTCAATGGCGTCAGACAATGCAGACATACTATTTAAAACATCTGTAATGCCACGAACCCCGGGAGGAATTTTATTTCTGTCCACAGACGGCATGGCAAATTCATTTGTTAACAAAGATCAATACCATATCTTTTATAAAAGTATGCTCGAACATGTCAAACGCACGGGTTTCAATACATTGACCAACTCGATTGACTATTGGCTGGATTATTTAAGCGAAAATGGCAGCGGAGATGATATTAGTCTTATAGCCTGCTGGCTTAGTGATGTGGCTCCTCAGCCGATTCAATATACCGCAGATCATGTCAATACAGATCTGAAAGATAAACATATGCCGGATGCCTATACACAGAAACCTTTTTCCGGACAAGAGTAAATCGTGAGCATCTCCAGCTTAATTGAAAATTCCACAGCATCGAAGGCTTGGACTTTTTTCAGTGAACTTAGCCAAATTCCCCGAATGTCGCAATATGAAGAAGGGGTACGCAATTGGTTAATCGATCTATGCAAACTTAATGATTGGTCCTATAAGACTGATGAGATGCAGAACATCTGTATTTATATTGAAGGACGAGGAACTCTTAAAGAGTCTGAAATATTGGTCCTTCAGGGACATATGGATATGGTTTGTGAAAAGAATTCAAACAAAACTCACGACTTTTATAAGGACCCGATCGACTTGCAAATTGACGGCGATTGGGTAAAGGCATCCGATACAACATTGGGCGCTGACAACGGGGTGGCAATCGCCTTGGGACTTGGCCTTGCATCTGAGGATATGCCAGACCGCATTCCGCTTGAATTGCTGTTCACAGTCGAGGAAGAAACTGGACTATACGGCGCACTGGGGCTGGATCCCAAAATTGTTAGCGGTAAACGCATATTGAATCTCGACAGCGAAGAAGATGGTGTATTTACCATAGGCTGTGCAGGTGGTGCAGATCTCGATATTGTCTTTAAAGCAACTGGTACAGTAGAAAATGTGCCCGCCATAAAGGTATGCATCAGCGGTTTACGAGGGGGTCACTCGGGTGTGGACATTCATGAAAACCGTGCCCATGCAGTGAAAATAGCCCTTGAGATTATGAGCGACTTAGATGAGCTGTCACTGTATTCGTTCAATTCAGGTAATAAACGAAATGCAATTCCCCGGGAAGCAGAATTTATTGCCGGCAATGTGAATGAAGACAAGCTTCAAACAAGTGTTGCGACTATAATTCAAAAGTACCAGGATAAAGATAAGGGTATCGCCATCGCAATCGAGACACTGGACTATAGCGGCCCAGAATTTTCGCAATCCCTATTGCAGTGCTTAAGCAGTATTCCCATTGGTGTAATGAGTATGGATGCGAGTTATGAAGAGCTGGTTGAAAGCTCAAACAGTATTGGTTTGATTGAGACCAGTGACAACACAATGGCGGTCGTATCATTAATTCGCTCTTCATCCTTGTCGTTGATGTTGGCTCGTATGGATGAATTTAAGGCGCTGGTGGAGTCGGCCGGTGGAGAGTATTCCTATAGCGGACTCTATCCTGGTTGGCAGCCAAATGCCGATTCTAAATTATTATCGGATGCTAAGGAAGTCTACAAAAATACATTTGGCGACTACCCAAGAGTTGAAGGGATCCATGCCGGTCTCGAAGCTGGAATCATTGGCGAAAAAGTT
>JABSQK010000852.1 GCA_013215875.1 Lentisphaeria bacterium | reverse complement strand
TGATAAAGTCACAGTTGCGGTTAAACCATAATCTTTAGCACTGGTTGAGCGGTCAATATCTATACCACTTGAGGTATGTTCTACAGCTGCTGGTGCAGGTGCTGGTGCAGAATTACGATTCATTTCAATAGTCGTCATAGGGTCATGAGCTGGTACTGCCGGTGCAACTGGTGCTGGTGCTGCTGCTCTGGGTGCTGGT
The DNA here is from genome assembly GCA_013215875.1 of Lentisphaeria bacterium. Classification (GTDB taxonomy): domain Bacteria; phylum Verrucomicrobiota; class Lentisphaeria; order JABSQK01; family JABSQK01; genus JABSQK01. Next base: position 3,972 of record JABSQK010000852.1, on the reverse strand, counting down.
GCTGCTCCCCTAGGAACCGCTGCTGGCGATGCTGCTGGCGGTGAACTGCCCTGCCAGGCCGGAGTTCCCGGTGGGCGGATGACAAACATCAAGGAACAATCGGGACATTCTGCTACCGCACCGTATAAATCTGGAGATATATCAAATTCTGCTGCACATTGAGGGCAGGCTACATCTTTATCAGTTGCCACTGCATATGGCATATCTTGAGTTTGAGACTGAGTGGGTGCTGGTTCTTCGGTACGTTTACTGCGACCCATACCTTTTCTGGTCAGTGTAACTGTTGAAGTTAAGCCATAATCATCATTCTGATTACCAACATTTATACCACTTCCAGTAACCCTGCCCTGCGGATTCTGCTCGCTCATATATAATATCCTTAATATCTACTTATTAATATTTGGACTAAAACTATAATATAGTACAATTTGGCCGATATTTCCAGTATTTTTTCCAAAAGTTATGGATTTGTAATTCTCTTTCATTAAGTTAAATATAGAGAATTAATCTAACTGAATTGGCATTTTACCATGAATAATTATCATCTTTTTATCGCAAATGGGCCCATTTACGCATTTCAACAAAGCGATACCATTGGCCGAATTATTGTCTGTGTTCTATTTTTTACCTCCATCGTCGCGTGGACGATCATTATAGACAAATATCTGTACTTAAAAGAGCTTAATGAGTTCAATAAATCCATTTTAGCACAATATGAGAAAGTGGGTATATTGGCATTTTTGAATAAAGATAATGCAAAAAAGCACCTTGGTAATGTGGTGGAAATAACTAGGCAAGGACTCGCTGAAAGCATGAAAATGACGCTCAGTGAACTCAGTGTTCATTTGAATACGAAAACCCTTAAGAAGTGCATAAAAGCAAACGAATTTGATGTTATTAAAACAAAGGCCCAATCCTCGGTAGATGGCGAATTAATCCTTTTAGAGAAAAATATTGGCCTTTTAAGCTCCATTGTCAGTGCCAGCCCTTTCCTCGGTTTGCTTGGCACTGTGTGGGGAATAATGATGTCTTTCACCGGTATGGCGATCGCCGGAAAAGCAGATATCAATGCGATTGCTCCGGGTGTTAGCGGGGCATTACTTACCACAGTTGTTGGATTGCTTGTTGCCATTCCAGCAGTCATTGGTTACAATGCTTTGATCAACCAGGTACGCATATCTTCAGTATTCATGGACAATTACACAGAGCGCATGCTTTCAGAAATAAAAGCCCTGGTTGTTACAGATGACTAAGCGCTCACGTCATGAATTGCGTAATATCAGTCAGCTCGACGTAACACCGCTGGTAGATCTGACATTTATTCTGCTGATTGTATTTATGATTATCTCCCCGACTCTCGAAAACGCGGTCGATGTATCCCCTCCTGAAATGAGTGCCGATGAAATAAAAAGCGAAAATTTTCGAATTATCAATCTTCAGCATGATGGTTCCATTATGCTTGGCAAGACAAAGACTAAGAAAACCGAGCTGGCCCGCGTCATACGGTCATTACCCGGTAATGATATTGAGATTTATATCCGGGCCGACGAATCACGCCCCTATGGCGAAGTGATGGAGCTTATGAAAATTGTAAAAAATTGTGGAATCCAGAAGGTTTCCCTGGTGACAGAAGCTGAATGAATAAGAAAACGGTCATTTCAGTTTGCAGTCTACATCTTCTTTTTATAGCAGTTTTTTTCATTCCATTTAAGAAAAAGGACGTAATCAAACGACCTGAAGCCATAAAAATCCGTCTGGTAAGTTTAACAAAGAAAAAATCCGTTCCTAAAAAACGTGCTCAGCCGGCCAAAAAATCCGTTCCTAAGAAAAAGAAAAAACCCCCTGTGAAGTCTGTCAAAAAGAGCTATAAGAAAAAGGCCGTACCCAAACCAGTAAAAAAAGTCTCTAAAGTGAGCAGCCGTCCCAGCCCTAAGAAGGATCTTAAACGCCAGGAACAATTGCGATTATTAGAGCAATTGGAAAACGAAGTAGACGACTTGGATGTAGACGATTTGGATTTAGAAGATAGCTCAGATAAAAGCGAAATCGACGATTACCATGCAAAACTCAATCGGCTAATACGACAGCACTGGAAACAACCCTCTCAGTCTGAGCTAAATGGCAACGAGAAAGTTCGTATCCAACTGACATTTGCAGGGTCGGGAAAAATTCTTTCCAGCACGATTATTCAGACCTGTAATAATAGCAGAATGAACCTGTCTGTAAGCAATTTACTCAAGACCATCAAAAGAGGCCCGGCGTTACCAAATGGGCTCAAAGCTCCCTATAAGATTAATATCACTTTGGATGTCAAAGATAATTAAATTGCCGCTTGAAATAACAGTGAATACTAGTACTTTCACCTACTCCACTGATTCATTAATTTGAAAGAAAGGTGCGGGATTTAACGTAGGTAGCTAATAATAAAACAAACCGTAAGGAGATCATTATGGCTGAAGAAGGAAAAGTCGCTGAACTGAAAGAAAAGATGGCAAATGTTAAAAGCAAGGCCCAAGAAGGCATTGCATCAACAGGTGAATTTGTAAAAGATAAAGCAAAAGTCGTAGACGACCGTGTACATAACAATCCATGGCCAGTAGTTGGTGGTGTATTTGTTTCAGGTCTTCTTTTAGGCTACATCCTGGGAAAAAGCAAATAGAGACTACTTTTGTTGAAAACCTGGATTAAAAATTCTGTGCTTAAAGGCGCTAGTTTCGCCTTTAAGCACTATAAGGATCAGACCCTGAAAGACTGCAAGAAAAATGCTGCGGGGAAGCTTAACGATGGTCTGGATACTATCGCTCCAACTGTAAGTAGTGCTGCACGAGGCTATTTTGGCCTGCTTTGCATCACTGCCATGATTGGCGCCGGTCTGGTCTTATTACCAGTTACAGTGGCTTATATAATTTACCCCTTAATCGACGAAGCGTCCCGAAGAATGATCATGTCGATAATTGGAATCGTTTTCACAGCATTCTATATACTTGTCCCATTTTTACTATTTTTGAAATTTACATCCAAAGAAAGTCTGCATGGCTCCTTCGGTATTGAAAAGCACAAAAAAGCAATCAACAAAAAGTTCGATGTCGAATAACGATTGGTTTAAGAAGTCATTCTCTGCAGATTATCTTAAGATCTATCAGCACCGCGATGCGGGTGATGCACAAAAAACGATCGATTACTTTCTCTCTCAAACACCGATTCAAGAAAATGCCAAGTGTCTGGACCTTTGCTGCGGAACCGGGCGTCATTTATCCTATCTCGATTCCAAAGGTCTGGATCTTTACGGCCTGGATCTATCCATCGACCTCTTAAATGAGGTCCCTCAAAGTCTTAAGCACCGCGTGATCCAGGGCGATATGCGTTCCCTGCCCTGGCTCAACGAATCCTTCGATGCGGTATTTTCACTGTTCACAAGTTTTGGCTATTTCAGTGACGATGCGGTAAACCAGCAAGTCATAGACGAAGTATCACGCATATTGAGAAAAGACGGTATCTATCTCATCGATTTTCTCGATGCGGATTCGGTCATTGAAAATATCGTTGCTGAAGATGAATCAGAGATAAATGGTATACTGATTAAGCAAAATCGACGCATCGATACTGAGCTAAACATGGTCATTAAAAATATCACCATGGAGAGCAATGGGGAGACCCGGAACTATACTGAAATGGTGAAACTCTATAAACTAGATGATTTTATTCGGATGTTTAACAGCGCCGGTTTGACGATTCGCCACAGCGAAATCTATCATTCCCGCCTTTTAATGATCGCAGAAAAATGAGAAATTTTGCAGACAGATTTTTACTTGATAAGACGATAAGAAATACTGCTGAGGAAAATCAGCTTCTGTCGTTTGATTCCCTGGATGCATCTCTAGACTATCTTAAGGGCAGCAATTTTCCCCGCACTGATCTCTGTTCTGCATTGAGTGATTACAATGAATCGATTGGCAATGCGATAGCCCTCCC
>JABSQK010000851.1 GCA_013215875.1 Lentisphaeria bacterium | reverse complement strand
TGGTTCGGCCGGCAGCAATGGCTTAATTCAAGCAAAAGAATTTTCAAAATCCACCCCTCTTACTGGTATGTGTGTGAGCAAACTGGATGGCAGTTACAAGGGTGGAATCGTTGTAGCCATTCATGGTGAATTCAAGTTTCCCGTGCGCTATGTTGGCCTTGGAGAGGGTCCGGATGATCTGGAGGAATTTGACCCGCAAACTTTTGCTGCTGCCCTCTTTCCCGATGACAGTGTGTAAAGTTGTCTAATCATTGAGTCCTGGATTTAGAACGCCCCATCAGGGCTTGGTATTTTTATCCCTTAAACACCCGGCATTGCATACCGGGCTATCATAAACCACAGCTTTGCCGTTATTTTTTTTGAGTTTAAAGAAGAAGCACAGAGACCGCTGAAGAGGCAGAGTCTTCACGAATGTTGAGCAACGAACGCAGTGGCAAGCCGCCCTACTAATAACCTATTTCGCTTTTTTCGGTTTTAGGGTAACAAATTTTTTCCCCTCTTTGCTCCAAAGATAAAGCAGGATTGATTTTTTTTTGTTCATTTTCAGCACCTTGCTGATATCGACTGCATTGCTAACAGTTTTACCATTCACCTTAAGAATTACCAATCCGCTTTTCAAGCCATTTTCTGCCGCTTGCGAATTGGGATCCACAGATAAAATTACCAGCCCCTTAATCAGTTTGGGTATACTAAATTCCTGTCTGTGCAAAGCAGTAATTTTTGAAAGAGTTACCCCTTTGAATAAACCATCATTTTTATTCTTCAAAGATACGGGTCCACGTTTTTGAGGCGCCTTCAATGTACCTAAAGTGCAGGTAAATACTTTTTCTTTACCGTCCCGTAAAATAGAAAAGTTGACTTTAGTTCCAGGTGCACTGCGGGATATTTTAAGTCGGATATCTTTCATACCGGTAATCGATTTTTTATTTAGTTTGAGAATTATATCGCCCTCTTTCATACCAGCTTTTTCAGCAGCACTTTTTGCCTCGACATCAGTGATCAATACACCATTTAGATTTTTTAGTCCAAAGTGTTCTTTCAGTGCTGGCGTCACAGCTTGCATACGTATGCCCAGGAATCCACGGCTAACAACACCCGTATTAATCAGTGCTTCCATTATGCGCCGCCCCTGGTTAATTGGTATGGCAAAGCCAAGACCCTGGCTGCCTCCCGTACGACTGGCAATTGCCGTATTTATTCCGATCAAGCGTCCTTTTATATCGACAAGTGCACCACCGGAATTTCCTGGATTAATTGAGGCATCTGTTTGCAAAAAGTCTTCGTAATCCACCAGGCCTATTGAACGACCTTTCGCACTGATGATTCCTTTGGTTACGGTTTTCCCCAAGCCCAGTGGGTTGCCGATGGCAAAAACAACATCCCCCACTTCCACATGGTCGCTGTTGGCAATGACTGCAAATGGTATTTTTTTTACGTCTATTTTTAAGACAGCAATATCACTTTTGGGATCGCGACCAATCAATTTTGCTTTATATTTTTTCTTTGTTTTATCACCAAAGCTCACGAGTATTTCATCGGCCCCTTGTACGACATGATTATTTGTCAGGATATAACCATTGGCACTAACAACGACCCCGGAGCCCAAGCTTTGTTGCTTGCGGCTGCGTTGAGGCAGGCGCTTCTTAAAGCGGTCGCCAAAAAAGTCTCGAAAAAATGGATCGTCAAACGGGTTGCGCATATTATGCGTGATTGTTTTTGTGGTAAAAACATTGACTACTGCCGGGGCAATTTTTTTAACTATTGGTGCATAGCTCTCGACTTTCGTACGGTTGAGATTTGTTTCATCCAGTAGCAGATTTAAAGGATCCTTGGATGCTTTATTGTTTGTTTGCTTGGATTCCTTTGCAGAACTTAGCAGACTGAAAAGTAGAAAAACTGTGCAGCTAATACGTTTGATCATGCTCATCTCCCTGTTTGATTAATTGGCAGTGTATAATAGTATATGACTTTCACAGTTTGTAAAAGTTCCATTCACTGCAGCTTGAACCTGGATAATTAAAGTAAATTGATTTAGCTTTTTGGCAAATAGAAATTCGGCTATTTGTCTCCTTGTGATCCCTCTGTATCAGTTTCTACTGGTGCAGAGCGAATTAAACCAGGCTAAGCTATTTCATTAATTTCATCTTTATGGCAATATCAACTTTGTGATTTAAAACGCGAACCCGTTTATTTGCATCTGAGACTTTAACTGTGATACTCTTTATTATTTTCCCTGTAAATGTATCCCAATATTCGAGTTTGTAATTACCATTTTTCATATTAAACGGAAGATCCATTTGGCCAATTCCGCTATCTGCGAAGCGAGCATCACTGGATGATTTTACAAAAAAGGAGCGCTTCTCCATATTAATTTTTCTGTGGTAGATATAGGCAAATAGTTCACTCTGGTTACTGAGAATTAAACCATAGCGCAGAGGGCGATTTGGCTGCCCTTGTGGATTGCTGGCAAAATGGAGCTCTGCACGATATGATTTTAAGTTTTTATTTCTGCGGTCTTCGCCTTTATTAAAATCAGCGATTGCTTTGAAATTGAAATAGAGGTCTTCGCCATCGAGAAGGTTCCACCACCAGTAGCCAGTATTCCCTGCAGAAGTGGTCATGTAGTTTGCCCAAATCCCCGTATGCAGTTCAGCCTTTAGATGCCCTTCTGTATTCTTGGTTGGGTGGCCGCCCCATTCACTGATAATGTAGGGTTTTCCATATGTCTCATACATTCGACCATACTTATACATCACATCTGCCACACCTTTCGAATAGGCATATTTACCTTTTCTTGGAAATTGCCCCTGAAAGTAGGTGTAGGCATTATTCTGAGGCACTTCCATCGATTCTTTTGCCCATATTTCTTTGCCGTTATGCGGATTGGAAAAATGTGTTGTAACGATTTGCGGGTGGGCATTATTGCGTTTTATGTATTTAGCGATGTCATTCATCCAGTCCAGATATGTTTCCTTGTGTATTTTTGTCTTATATGGAACAGGGCTGTACAGAGAGTTCGGGTAGCGCGATTTTCGTCCTAGAAAGCGTGAATAGGGCTCGACCCATTCTGCTTCAGTAATCACCCCCCACCATGCAATCGCTGTGGAATAACCCCATCGTGCAATTGTATAACGCATGCGCTGAAGGTAAAGAACCTGGGCTCTCTTATCTGAGAAAAAATCTGTGGCGTATTGCAATATTCCACCCTTTTGTGTTTTGCAATATGGATTCTGCAGCCACTCCGGATCGATGCCTGTACTGAATGCACCATGATTATAGGTTTCCAAATTGATATAAATTTTATGCTTCTCTGCATAGGCCATAACTTTATCGAGCCGGTCGGCATTGGTTTGATTATAATAACCCAAACCATGGTAGCCTGGGTAATTCTCATTCCACTCA
>JABSQK010000850.1 GCA_013215875.1 Lentisphaeria bacterium | reverse complement strand
GAGCCGGCATGTTTCATGAAATAATCTAATCCTGATATTTGAATTGAACGGGAATTTATTACTCCCTTAGCTTCCATGAAACTCAACTTATCTAACTCGCCGGCTTTCATAGGCGGATTCAATTCAGTGTAGCTTTGTAACTGGATTAATATTCAAATAGAGTAGATATTTGCATATTCCTGGTTAGTAAAAATAATGAAGCAGCTTGCAGACTATTGGCTGGGACATTACTATCTTTGATAGGAATGCTCAAATATATGCTCTAAAACGAGCCGCATCATTTCCCCTTCTTATGAAGAAGAAACTTAAAAAGAAGAAAAAATGAAACCATTAATATTTTTAGCTTTACTGATTTGGCAGCCTCTCCAGGCCTGTGAATGCGATGAACTGCCAAAAGCAAAAGCAGCATTAGAAGAATCCGAAGCAGTATTTACCGCTAAAGTTGTTCAAATTTATAATGATCATAATGGCTGGAAGATAAAATACTTTCTTGAAATCATACACTGGTGGAAAGGGGTAATAAGAAAAGATATCATAATCATGGGCGGAACAAAATGCGATTTTAAATTTGAAGAAAATAAAGACTACCTGATCTATGCCGCCGGGGAATTTGAATACTCAACAACGATCTGTACACGAACCAGACTCTTAAAAGATGCCGGCGATGATCTAAAAGTTCTTGGCAAAGGCAAAGAGCCACCGGTAAAAAAAGTCGAGAAGATAAAGAAAAAATGAAAACATTGACATGTTTAATTTTATTAATTTGGCAGACTGATTTATATGCCTGCAGTTGTATGCGAGCACCTGAACCGAAGAAAGCCTTAAAAGAATGCGATGCAGTTTTTTCTGGCAAAGTAATTGAGATAAAGGAACCTTCAAATATTTTCGTTATCTTACAAAGGTGGAAAGGTGTAAGCAAGAAGAAAAAAGTTGTAGTCTCAACAGGGCCTGGAAATTGTTCTTACACTTTTAAAATAGATCAAGACTATCTGATCTATGCAAATGGAAAAAATTTATTCACAAATATCTGTTACCGAACCAAGCTCTTAAAAAAAGCGGACGAGGATCTCGAAGCACTTGGTAAAGGCTTGGGACCACCAACTTTTATCAGTGAGAAAGTAAAGCGTCATGCAAAAGGCATTAGCACTGAGATCTATCGAGATAAAATGCTGATTTGTATTAGAGAGGAAAGTCTCGAGAATGTAATTCGTAAGGAATTATTTTATTTTGGAAAGGGACTAGGCGTTTTGGTGATTGAGCAGACCCCTGGTGCAAAGAAAAGTTTCAAATATTATCGCCCGGATGTCTGTCTCAAAAAATCTGATTGCGGATCATTTTTCTTTTATGATAAATATTTGATCTTGATACATAAAGCCAAAAAGATATTCGAAGCTTTCATATTAGAGAAAGGAAAGTATAAGCCTCTTGAAGACAAGAAACTGGCTGCTGTAAAAAATGAATTTACCAGTTTTCCTGGTACAGATAAGAATGAAACAAAAAAACTTCCTAAATATTCGCTTATCTCTATTCCAAAAACGATTGAAACAGTTACAAACAAGCAAAAAGAATTCATGCGAAATATCAGAAAACTCAAGATCGGTGATACTAAGTCTGTTATTTCAAAACTACTTGGAGAGCCCAAGGGCAAGACAGAAACAAGCTGGAATTATTTCATTGATGAATCATCAATCGAGGGAGGTAATTTCATAACAGCAAGGATCACCTTTAAGTCTGACAAATTATTTCGCTTAATTATAGATTATGGACATATAACGAGATCCAGAAAAGAATAGGAATTTTTATGGGAATTTATACAGATCAAATTACGAATGAAGTTCGGCTGGAATATATGATGCCGACAGATATCGATGCGGCATTAGATAGCAATCCGTCTATTTATGTGCCCTTTGGTTCCATCGAATGGCATGGACTTCATAATACTGTGGGGCTTGATTCTGTGAAAGCACATGAACAACTCATCGGCCTGGCACTGAAGGCCGGTGGTGTCGTTTATCCCTCTGTTTTCTTTGGTTCGGGTGGCCGCCATAAACCATTCCCACATACTTATATGGTCGATAAAGACCCAATGGTTTCGATGGTTTTTCAATTACTCGAAGGATTTGACAGGAATGGCTATAAAAATGTGATTCTCCTATCGGGTCATTATCCAAACCGTGGGGAATATCTTGAAGAAGCGATTGAACGCTACCGTGATGGCGGTGGCGAGATGCGCATTATGACTCGGGTGGAATGTGAAATAGATGGTGTAGGCGGCGACCATGCGGCAAAGTACGAAACCTCATCGATGATGTTTCTGCATCCGGAATGTGTTGATATGTCGCGAATCGATTTCGAGCCGAAAGATGATGGTGGACCCGAAGAACGGATTGATTATATGCCGCCGGAATACAAAGATCATCCCTTGTATGGATTGGTGGGAATTGACCCCCGGGTGCATGCCACTGTGGAATGTGGCCGGCAAACTGCCGAATCCCTCATCGACTTTTTTGCCGACTGGTTGAAGGAAGCATAGAAATAAAAAAGTGCTGATCGCATATTTGCAATCAGCACTGATCTATAAATCTATATTATAAGAAAACTTATTCTTTCTTAGCGTCTTCTTTCTTAGCGCCTTCTACTTTCTTAGCTTCTTCTACTTTCTTAGCTTCTTCTTCTTTCTTAGCTTCTTCTACTTTCTTAGCTTCTTCTTCTTTCTTAGCTTCTTCTTCTTTCTTAGCTTCTTCTTCTTTCTTAGCTTCTTCTTCTTTCTTAGCTTCTTCTTCTTTCTTATTGTCGCCAAACTGAATCTCGACCCACATTTTGGCATCGTCATAGATTTCTTTCATCTCAACTACTTTGGCTTTGGATTTGTCTAACAACTTATTGAAGCCAGCTGTATGACTTTTTGAAGACCGTTCCATTTCTTGATATAATTTAGCTAGAGTTGCCATATCCATATCCACTATTTTATAATACCGTTCACCTTGGTTCTTTATTAGAGCGTGGAAGCCGACCAGCGCATGATGTTTAGTTGCTATTGCAGAACGCTCCGCAGACATTACTGGCCATACTTTACCGTTGTATTCGGTATTCCAGAATTTGGAGAGTTTGGAAAGACGCAAATTGGCTTCTTTGATAAACTCTTTGTTTCTCTCTTTAGCTGGTTTTGAATTTTCCTCAGCAATAGCTTTGCGGAGTATAGCATTAATATCAGAATATAAAGTCTGGGATTTTGCTTTGATAATGTTCCACCTGCTCTTGTTGTCATCAGCAAGTTTAGCATTGGTTTTCAACGAGCGTTCCACTTTTACTACAGCGATAGCTGCAGCAATGTCTGGATCACTTTTCTTTGCTTCTTTTTCATCAGCGAATAATCCTGTGAGGGCGAGTATTGTAAATAATATATAAAAGGCTGGTCGTTTATTTTTCATTTTATCTCCTGATAATTCGTAATTTAATGATTCTTATTTCTTGTTGCGGCCGAAGTGTATATCAATCCATAATTTGCTATCATCACTGATGGCTTTCATCTCAGCATCTTTAGCCTTAACCTTAGCATTGACCTCTTTAATCTCCTCAGCAATGCTTTTGGCTTTTACTTCGATATCTTTATATAGTAAGGCAATATTGCTCATATCCATCTCTGAATTTCTTGCATAGGTATCAATGCCTTTCAAATATTTGAAGTAGTGCTCCAGCGCACTTTGTTTTTTAAGGATTTCTGAACGGTCAGCTATCCATGCAGGTAAGATTTGTGTGATATGGACCAATTGCCAATCTCGATAAAATTTGCTACGACGCTCTTCAGCCTCTTTGAGGAATTCCTTATTTTTTTCTTTAGGCTTTTTTCTGTTTTCTTCAGCCATAGCAGCATAAAGCAAGCTCTGAGTATCATTGAAAAGGTTTCGGGCATTTGTCTGATACGGAGTCCACATACTCTTTATCGAATCGCTTAAGACGAGATTCGCTTTCAATGCACGCTCAGCCATGACAGAAGCTATTGCAGCTGCAATGTCCGATTTCTCTAAACTGCTTTCATCATTCTTTTTGTCCTCGGCACTTAAAATACCTGAGAAACTCAGCACGAACAGTAGCAAGACTGCGACTATATCTTTCTTTCTTTTTTTCATTTTATTTCCTATAATTATTGTTTATTATTTCTTAACATCTTCTGTCTTAACGTCGTCTTTCTTAACGTCTTCTTTCTTAACGTCTTCTTTCTTAACATCTTCTGTCTTAACGTCTTCTTCCTTATCCCAGCCGAACTGTATATCGACCCACAATTTGGCATCGTCATAGATTTCTTTCATCTCAAGTTCTTTGGCTTTAAGTTTGGCAAATAATTTATTAAATTCTGCCGTATGACTTTTGGCTGTTCGAGCAATATCAGTGTATACAACTGCCATTTTAGCGAGATCCATGCCCGGCCTTTTATATCTGTCTTCAGCGCTTTTTAAAATATGAAAGAAGGCGAGCAGGTCGTTATGCTTGTATGATAATTCATTACGCTGATTTTGCATTAATGGCCATTCGAGTGCATTAAACTCGCTATTCAGGTTTTTGTAGACCTTGGCTAGGCGCGCATAAGCTTCTTGAATAAACGCCTTGTTCCTTTCCTCTTCTTTCTTTAAATTTTCCTCAGCAATACCTTTATTGAGTATATAGCCCGTCTCTGAGTAGTAATAATCGCATGTTGCATAGCTTCTATTCCACCCACTCCTATAAATATCAGCAAGTTTAATATTCACTTTTAAAGCGCGTTCCGCTTTAACCACAGCTATCGCTGCAGCAATATCGGAGGCTTCGTTTTCTGTTGTTTTTTTCTCATTAGCAAATAAACCTGAATAGCTCAGGGCAAGTGCTGTAAATAGTGCATAAAAAGTTGTTCGTTTATTTTTCATTTTATATCCTAAAATTTAGAAATTTCATTTATTTCTTATCGCGGCCAAACTGTATATCGACCCATAATTTGGCATCGTCACGGACGGCTTTCATCTCAGCCTCTTTAGCCTTGAGTTTAGCAAAAACTTTATTGAACTCGACAGTAATGATTTTGGATTTTTTCTCGATTTCATTATACAAAGCACCAAGTTTACTCATATCCATATCTGATTTTTTTGCGTAAGAATCAAGGATTTTGAAATTACTATAATAGTACATCAGCGCAGTATGTTTATAGTACAAATCTGTACGCTCTGATTCCCAGGCACGGGATACTATTCTGCTATGCTTATTCTTCCAATCTCTATACATTTTGCCTTTACGTTCGTTTGCTTCTTTGAGGAATTCCTTACTTCTATCTTCTGTCTTTTTTTTATTTTCTTCAGTAATTCCTGCATTAAGTATTGCTTGAGCCTCATTAAAGTAAATAATGGTCTTTTCTGTGTGAAAATTCCACTTGCTCTTTACACTATCCGCTAGAATGGTATTTATTTTCAAGGCACGCTCAGCCTTAACAGATGCGATTGCTGCAGCAATTTCTGCTTTCTCAGAACTGCTGTCCTTTTCCTTTTCATCTTCGGCACTTAAACTTCCTGAGCAGCTCAAGGCGAGCATGATAAATACTGCATAAACGTTCTTTATTTGATTGTTCATTTTAACTCCTAATTTATGGTTTTAAGTATGTGAAATAGACAGTCCATAAAGCAAATTGTTCCATCGATAACTTTTTTATTATTATAACGGCAATATTACGAAACCATTTTACAATAACTGAGCTCAAATTATACGAATATCTCGAGTGATATCAAGAGCTGAGATGTATTTTTACTAAAGCGATGTAGACATCGCTTTACAGTTAAGGTACAACAAAAATACAAATACCAAAATTTGAGCTCAAAAAAATGATTTATTTGAGTGAAAAGTTCATTTTTTTATTTTAATTGCCAGAAATGCCGATAGTATAGTGAATAAGAAATACCATTATGAAAGACAAAAAAGAACCAGTACTACTAACAGACTTACAAATCCAGCAGTTCATTTGCGATGGCTTTCTCGTGCTGCAGGCCGATGTAGCCGATGCGGTAAATAAACAGATTGATGAGCGCTTCAATTGGATCGTCGAGCATGAGGGCAATCATGGCAATAACATCCTGCCGCGCTTACCCGACCTCTATAAAATTATCGATTGTTCGGTAGTTCGTGGTGCGATGATCAGTCTGCTGGGACCCGACTATATGCTCTATGTGCACCGCTATTGGCACTTTCGCAGAGTACCTGAAGAACCTATTGATCATGAAGCGGCTATCGCACGCTCCAGAAAGGGCAGCCATCAAGACAGCTATCCACCAACAATTCAAGCACGAAGTCATTGTCTGCATTTCCTGCGGGCCATGTATTACAGTCATGATGTGCCATTACAAAATGGACCGACCCATGTGGTACCCGGAAGCCAGTATCATAACCGTGTGAGTGATGAAGACAGACCAAGGCAGATGCCTGTGGAAGTAAAAGCAGGTGCAGTAGTAATCAGCCACTTCGATATTATTCATACGGGTTTTGCCAACCGCAGCGAGCGTGTTCGCAATATGATGAAATTTATCTTCGCCCGTGGAAAACGTGCAGAAGCACCCGCCTGGCAGCATGAAAGTACGGACTGGAAGCGACCAGCGAATCTCTCTGCGCCATTTAAATTGGATGCCTGTTGGCAACAGCAATGGAATCACCTCTGCAATTTGAATCCCGAACCAGTTGAGAAAAAAGGCAATACAAAGGGCTTAATCAATTCCCTGGAAACTGCAACAGATGTACAAACCCGGATAGATCTTATAGAAGAACTAGGCGATACCCAATCAGCCGATGCGGTCACCCATTTAATCACTCTTTTAGACGAAGGGCATCAAGCCGAACGAACGACAACAATCTACTCATTGGCTAAAATAGGAAGTCCTGTTATTGCACCCTTGATTGATTGCCTGATTAAAGCCGGCGAAGAAAACCCCGACCCAGTTCCAAGTTTTGAAACCTTAAATCTCGATGATGCCTGTCATGCCCTTGCGGCAATAGGTGAAGATTGTATTTCAGCCGTTTTACCATTACTGGATTCGTCAAATGAGATTACGGTTCTCAGTGCTATACATATTCTCAATGATATCAGTATTTACAAAGAAGAAGTAGCAAAAGCACTGCTCGCTTTGCTCGATTCAGATAAGCCCTTCATTCTTTGCCTGGCCGCAAATGCCCTTGGCAATATTGGCGCTGATGAGAGTGCGCCTTCCTTATGTCGTTTGCTGGATCATCCCTTAGATCTTGAACAAACAAATGTGTATAAATGGCCCATCGCTTGGGCTATCCATCACAATGCAGCGTTCGCCTTGGCACATCTTGGCGCTGGCGCTGCAGCATGTGAAGACGAGATAATCAAACACCTG
>JABSQK010000085.1 GCA_013215875.1 Lentisphaeria bacterium | reverse complement strand
TTTTTTAATGTGACTGCTTTGCCAATCCGGATCCATTGCCATTTGCCCGGCGCAAGTTTCAAGCTTGCTTCCTGGCCGGCAATGCTGATAATCGCCTGCCCTTTTTTAAAGCTTCGGGCCCGCACCCATAGATTGTAGCTACCAGCGCTTGGAACCGATACGGGAATTGACAGCTCACCTTTTGTCTTTTTGTAGACCGGTAATGCGACCCAGGCAAAATGATAAGCGGAAACCCGTCCATCAAACATCATGCGCATGGGCGGTGTATTCTTGCCACTTTCGGCTTCAACGAATATCCAGCGCTCTGCTTTGGCAGCATCAATCGATGCTGCTGCACTCATCGGGCTGACTATCCCAGACCATTCAACAGACCGTACACGATAAAAGGCCGCTCCCTTCTTAGTCGGTTTGTGTTGAAAGGATATTCCACTTATCAGTTCTTTATTGATCACTTTGTAGGGTCCCTTGTCACTCTGACTGTAAAGCACATGGTAACCGCGGGTTTCCCGGGAAAGTGAATGCGCAGTCCAACTTATCAAATGCACGCCGCTTTTTTTAACTACCCGCACAGTTGTTGGTGCTTCTGGACGTTTCGCCACAACCAGATAAGGACGCTGTGCGCCGAGTGATGTAGATGAGTAAAGAATTTTGGTGCCGTCGGGACTTTGATTGGCAAATGGCAAAGTGTAGTAATCAATTTTGTTGGGCGGATACTCATTCAAATTGCAGAGCAATACCACATCATCCGTCGCCGGATTTATTTTTATGATTGCTGATCCTTTTTTGGTATTGTAAGATTCGGCACCCCAGCGTGGTTCAAATCCAGTCCAAGTCGAATGCACTTCAACTGTATTTACAACATTGACCACTTTGTGGTGAGGCTGGGTTTTCGTGTAACAGCCACCGGCCGTGCCACATGTAAGGGCCCAGCCAATTGGACCTTGGGCACCGTGGTTACCGCTGAACGCGCCCATAGGGCTTTTGCCAGTCATTAAATCTATGATTCTGTGCCCGCCCGGTTGAACTACTCCTTTGTCGTCTTTAAGCTTGGGACCTTGTATCCAGACATAATACTTGCCATCTTTCTGTGGCGCCCGTACTAAGTAGGCTTGGTGCACACCGCCCTTAGCAGAGACCCGGCCGGTTTTTAAAGTTTTAGTATTTACCCAGGCCAGGCGAAAGGCACGATCCTGAATACCACCCTCTGCCCACCAAACAATATTTCCATCGTCACTCATATTATCAAACCAGCCAATCGCTCCCTGCGATTTTGCCAGAACAGTTCGTTTACCTGTCTCAATATTTACCATAAAAATTTCGCAGATCTGATTTGGGTCTTTCCAGCCCGTCCCTTTGATACGGCGAAAGCCGTAGCATATATTTGGATCTTTGACATCCCAGACTGTCGCTCCAGCCTTAAACGGTTCTGTCCTTACCCGTGCGGTGCTCATCTCATACATGCCCCGGGGCCAATGACCGGTGACTGTTTTAAAAAATCGCCCGTTAGCATTAAAGGCCAGAATTGTTGAATATTTATGACGGCCTTTGCGCCGCGCCAATAACCATTTTTCGGCGTGCGTATAAACATCCTTAAAAATAAGTCGCTCGCATGGCATCTCGCTTTTGGGGTGGTTACGCGTTTTACTGCGCGTACGCACTTCGCTTAATTTGTCAAAAATTTCACCACCTACGGGCGTGATTAAACGTAATTGCCCAGACCCATCATAATAAAAATCATCATGAGTCAGGGTCTTGGCAATAAAGTAATTTTTTGGATTATCATATACCCCAACTGTGGCCAGGTGTTCGATTGTATCGCCAAAACCCGACAGCATTACCAACGCCTTACCCTTACTTACTCGAGGCAAAATTGATAAGCGCAAGGACTTTCCAGGCTTTACATCACTGGCAGGCACAGTGATAAATAGTATGCCGCCCAGATCAAGGTAATCATCTGTCATGGTCATATCGAAAAAGACCCGGTAGTCCCCATTCGTCCAATGGGTATCACCAGCAAGACCAGCGGCAAAAGTAATCGCCCGTTTATTGTTGACCAGAAGATCCAGCTTATAGTCACCCGGATTGTTGCTTATGTTGGCATTATCCTTACTACTGATCATAATTTCCAGAGCATAGGTAACAAACGGCGTGGTAATTTTCTTCGGCGCCAAGGCAGTGGTCCATTCAATCACCTGGCCAGGTTTGCTGTAGGCCCAAACGGCACCAACAAACCCACTGCGCCGGGAATGGTAACGCCCTTTTTTAGATGCTGCAGTAGCCTTTTTCAATCCATTTAGAAATGTGGTCGTTTTACCTTTTGCTACAGTTTTCTCTACCCATGGCTGAAGTTTTTTGGCGATAATATCTGCGGCGACACTACCAGGCTTTCCTACGATACGGATTAACGAACCCTGCACCTTAAATTGTTTGGGTTTTTCCACCGCCTTTGGATTTTCCTTTACTGTTTTATAAAACGCCCAGGAATTTTTCAGGGGAATGATTCCGTAGAATGCTTTCACACCAAAATCAGGGGCGTACAAATCAAAGCGAACAGCTTTTCCCGCAGGAAGCATCGAACGTGGCAGGCTCAGAGTGGCAATGCCAGTTATATCACCCGAACTATCTTCGTTGAGAAAATCAAAAAAGTAAGCCGATTTACCTGCTTTTATCTTAGCCGACCTGCGCATGTCTCCTGTCCCAAGCATCGGAATATCAATCACCTTTTTCCCGTTGATGTGTAAGCTGGCATGGGGTACTTTTGTCAGCCCGACAAAACGACCTGAACGATTGTATGTCCCGGTCATAACAACATCCCATGCAAAGGTGACTTGTTTTGAGCTCCCTTCCTGTACAACTGCAGATGTCCATGATAAAACCTGCTTATTTCCAAGTGCATAAATAAAAGGGGTCTTATGTTTTTTCTTGCGGTGCGTTTCGAAATAACTATCCCATGCTGAAGCCTTTATTAGTTTCTCAAAACCATTCACTTCAGCATCTGCGGCAAACGACGACAGATGTATGCTGGTGATTATCAAGATAAGACAGATTTTATCGACAAAATGTTTAATCATCATATGGGTAAATCCTTGCATTACTTTAAGTTTATAAATTAATTCAATGCCTGGGATTTGCAAACAGTGTTTTTAAAGATATGATGAAGATATCGATAACTAAATTCGGAGACAGCTTATGAAACGAATCCTGGTTCAAATTGTCATGTTTTGCATTTTGACTGCAAGTTTGACTGCTGCTGCTAAAGTCCTCAAAGCGACCAATGCTGCGGAAGCTGGAAAATTAGCCAATACCCTCAAACCTGGTGATACCCTTATCCTCAAAAATGGTGTGTGGAAAGATCAAACGATGGACATCTGGGCTAAAGGTAGCAAGGAACAGCCGATTACCATACGAGCCGAAACTCCGGGTGGCGTTATTTTCACAGGTAAATCACTATTTGTAGTGGGTGGGAAACATCTTATCGTTAGCGGTTTATTATTTAAGGACGGCAGTGCAGAGGTTCCGTTCCGACGTTTGATTACCATTTATGGTAGCCATATTCGACTAACAAATACTGCGGTAACAAATAGCGCTGCCTCCCAATGGGTCTATGTAAAACAGAAGAGCGAGCATGTAGAGATCGATCATTGTGATTTTGGCAATAAGAAAAGTAAGGGGCAATTAATGACCATTCGGCATAATTCCACCAAGACCACAAAACCCAATTTTCATCACATTCACCACAACTATTTTCATGACTTTAAGAGGGGCAATGAAAACAGTTTTGAAACGCTACAGATTGGCCAGGGACCCGCATCAAAAATTCCATCGAAGACTGTGGTCGAATATAACCTGTTTGAACGCTGCAGTGGTGAAGACGAAATAATATCCAATAAATCCTATAACAATACCTACCGCTACAATGTCTTTCGCCACTGCCTGGGTGGTCTCACTTTGCGCGCGGGAAAAAACTGCTTAGTCGAAGGCAATTATTTTTTTGGTGGTGGCATCAGAGGAACCGGCGGTGTGCGACTATGCGATGACAATCACAGGGTCATCAATAACTACTTCGCGAATCTCAATGAACGAGGCGCCATTGCCATGACAGCTACCTGGAAAATTGAAGGCCCAAAACCTTTCTGGCCGCGAGTTACCAATGCCCTGGTCGCATTCAATACGATCGTTAACTGTAAAGATGCCTTTTGGATGGGCTGGTACACGCCAAAGAATACGGGCAGTATTGTACCAAAGGATATCATAATATCGAACAACTTAATTGTTGGAAAAGGACGATTCGTTTTTTATTCGGAACAGACAATTCCAGAAAACATGAGCTGTGAGGGCAACATCGTTGACGGCCGCGAAATGGGCCATATCAAAACGCAAGGATTTAAAAAAATCGTTGTTAAGATGATTGAGAAAGATGGCGTTCAACGACCAGCACCAGGAAGTCCGGTAATTGGTACTGCAGAAGGAAAATTACCGAAAATAAGTACGGATATTGACGGCCAGGACCGTGGGACTAAGAAAGATGTGGGCTGCGATCAGCTAAGTGAAAAGCCGGTGAAACGCAAACCAGTTAGCAAGGCCGACGTGGGAATCAGCTGGAAATTGTAGAGCCTACCAAAATTGGCCGCGATTGGGCGGTGCAAAATCATAAGCTGCTGTGGTAAGATCCATTACTGCCCGTGAGCGCCATTCAACATGTCCGTCACCATAAAGCATATTTACTCCCGTAGGAATACCTCCAGTGCCGACATGGTTTGAGGTTTTTTTAGTTGTACCCCAATTCCATTGACTCTCTTCCGCCCAGACATTGTCCTCCTTCACGGCCCAATCAACAGAGAGAACGCTAATGTCCGGTTGACTATCCCGAAGAGATAAGGCTGAAATATCCAGAGTAAAAGGAGTGAGATGATCAGGTGAAGACTCGTTCGATAGTCTACCCAGATAATAGTATGAGCGCGTACCGTAGGGCAGCCACTGGCTGGCAGGATAACCCGCAGGATACCATTCCCACCGCGGTGTCGTTGGGCAGGTGAGCTGGGATAAATCAGCACCACCAATCTCATTTAGCTTATCCCGAGTTTCTTCCCAAATTAAACCCGGAAAAACCAGGTATTGGCCCCAGTCGTTAATGCCATATTGATAGCGATACTGTTCTGGAAATTTATCTTCATTCTCATCTGCAACTAAGGTATAAGCAATGCCAATTTCTTTCAGATTACTCATGCAAACGGCTTGGCGGGCTTTTTCTTTGGCACGTGTTAGTACAGGCAAGAGCATCGCAGCTAGAATGGCGATGATAGTGATCACGACCAAAAGCTCTATCAATGTAAAGTGGCGCAGAGCTCGTTTTGAATTTGATCTATTCATTCCTAAGTATACCCATCATCCATGTTTGTACCAAGTCCCCTACTCCAAAGCTGGAATCTGTAAGTATGAGCCGTTTATTAAGACATAAGCATTTGATGTAGCTGACCAAGGAGAACGCCCCATACGAGCATCGTCCTGCTTTATATTGCGATAAAGTTTTACTGACCCGTCATCGGCAGCGTAGTTTTGATCCACATCGCCACGGATGGGAATACCATACCAATAATTTGCATGGAGGTCAGTGGGGTCATCTGGGGTAGCAAGAGCCGCGGTGCCTGTAAGCGGTGGGTGCGCAGTACGTGTATCAAAGGTCCCCCAA
>JABSQK010000849.1 GCA_013215875.1 Lentisphaeria bacterium | reverse complement strand
CTTCTTTTTGAGTTGTTTTTGCTAAAAGTATTCTTTCCTTTGTTGTAGTTAGTTGATACTCAGCCAATATAGCCATCATCTGTAAGTGTAGTTGTGAAGTGGCGGAACCATCTAAAGAAAGATTCTCAGTTGCGGAATGAAGTTCAATATCCCTTTTTAATAGGAATTTGTAAAATTTCACTGAGAATTCCAGATTGCGAAACAGACGGTCTGTGTGATATACAAAAATAGCATTTACTGAATCTGAATCAATGTCAGCCATAAGTCGTTCAAGCTCGGGTCTGTGATTTTTCTCTGTCTTATTTTTTTTCGTACACCAGCGTGTTGGGGGTAGTGAACCTGATAAACTCAGTTCTATATAGTGCTCTTGTGCGAATTCATATTTATTTAGATCCGCCTTCTTTTCACAGGCTTCTATCTGATTTTCGGTGCTCAATTTAGGATTTTTCTTATCGTCCGAGCTAGTTCGAGCGTATATTGCACTTTTTATTTTCATTTCATTATCCTTTGTATTTATTAAGTATTATTATGTATTATACAAAGGAGATTGAAAAGTTTAAGAGAAATCCTAAAAACATTATGAAACTGAGGTAGATGCTGCCACTTCCATTCCACGGCGTACAATTTCCTGGCCCTTTAGATCTGTAAAATCGAGTAAATCATCATCATTTGAAATGAGATTTGAAGGATTTGTGCGGGTGGGAGCAATGGTTTTTTCACCTGAAAGAAAATCAATGGCATCTGTCAAAGATGAAATGCCTATAACATCGATACCTGTAACCAACCCTGCTTCGAGGGCATTCTCCATGGGAACGAGTAAACGGTTGAATCCCTGTTTCTTAGCAAGGTCTGCCACCACCAGTGTGCCCTTGCCTGGACGTACGGTTCCGTCAAGTGCTAGCTCACCGACAATCATTGTTTTATGTAGTGCAGAATGTTCGTATTCATCTGATACTGCACCGATCATGCCGATGGCAATTGGCAGGTCGAACATAGCACCTTCTTTTTTAACGTCAGCCGGGGCAAGATTTACTACTGTATAACCATAGGGGTGTTGATAATGACAGGAGAGTAGTGCAGACTTGACTCGTTCGCGACTTTCCCGTACAGCAGCATCGGGTAAGCCGACAATACTGACGATATCATTTTCGCCGGATTGCGTCGATTTCACTTCTATTTCAACAAGGAATGCATCTATCCCCTGAATCGATGCACTGAATGTTTTTGTTATCATCCCATTACTTTCGTTTAATTTTCATATAGTAGACTGCACAATAACAAAGGTGCAAGGTGCAATAATCCAGACACTTATTATTCATTGAATAGTTGCATATGGATTTTGGTTTTCTTTGAAAAATGAGTATTTCCAGCAACCTTGAGCCACGAATAATTGAGAGACATTCGTCTAATTAATCCAGGCTGATAGAAGCGGAATTTATACAATAACGTAAACCTGTGGGAGCAGGCCCATCCTCAAATACATGCCCGAGATGCCCATCGCACTTACTGCAATGTACTTCAGTGCGCTTCATGCCATGCCTGATGTCGACCTCTTCTTCAATCGCCGTTTCATTAATTGGCTGGAAGTAACTTGGCCAGCCACAGCCGGAGTCGAATTTAGAATCGGATTTAAATAAGGGCTGTCCACATCCCGCACATGTATAGGTGCCTTCATCTTTGCTATCGTGGTAGACCCCGGTAAATGCGGGCTCGGTGCCTTGTTCTCGAAGGATATGATACTGTTGAGGACTTAATTTTTCCTGCCATTCTTCATTTGTTAAATTTATTTTTTCGTTCATTTCAGTCCTTATGTGTATTTATCCCAGAGATTCGTGTGATAATATTTGCTAAAATATTCTGCTATGCCCAATCGCAAAATGGTGAGATGCAATCATGTAATCTGCAATAAACTTTTTACTGTTGCAACTAATACTGTGGGTGTAAATGGTGTATTTATTACTTGATGATCGGAACTCATTGTTTCGGTAACAGGAAGCATGTGCAGGATTTTAATTCTCTGTAGATAGTCGCCGGAAATATCCAGCCCCAAGATATCTTTACCATAGATCACCAGATGTATTTTGTCGGTGTGTTCTTTAATCAGCCTTACACCATGAGCCTCTCTATTGGTGGCAAATACATGAAAGCCCTGTTGCTGAAGTACGTCCGAACAGAGCTGACGAATTGTATTATTTTTTTCAATAATTAAAATTGATTCTGTACGAAATTTCTGTGTACCGGTAATGAGTTCGAAGGTATCTCTTTCCTGTTTGAATAGAATGGATATGGTGGTGCCTTGCTCGGATTTGTTATCGCCGATGCGGATATAGCCACCCCATTGACTGATGATGCTATGTATAATACTAAGACCCAGACCATTGGAACCTTTTTTTACCTTGGTTGTATAAAAAGGCTGTATGACATCTTTCTGTCGCTCCTTTGGAATGCCACTTCCAGTATCTGTGAAACGGAGCTCTACATAGTCTCCAAACGGAATTTCGATATCCATATCGATACGGATATTGTGTGTGGAGATCATAACAGTGCCGGCATCTCCAAACGCTTCCCTTGAGTTTTGGGCCAAATTGAGAAAGATATTGTAAAAGTTTTGTTGATCAGCCTTAATAATTGCATCATTTGCCAGCAATGAATAATCAACCTTGTTTTCACTACCG
>JABSQK010000848.1 GCA_013215875.1 Lentisphaeria bacterium | reverse complement strand
GTGACTCGAAAGATATCGGTTCAACTCCGTTTGGCCTGCCCAACTTTTAGTTCGTCAAGTCGATTTTCTCCGGACCCTAGTTCCTGATCTTCTTTGTCATTCACTGTAGCAATCTGCGGTTTCTTAAACCATATAATATTACAGACTATAATATTTATGACCATGAATGTACATCCGGCATAGTAGGTGAATTTTGCTGCCGGGTTTTCCCATGCCAGAAGGCCAAATATGATGGGGCCACAACATGCACCAAACCCAAAACAGGCTTCATTAATACCGACACTTTTTGCAACATTTCCTGGATCGGTATTTCCGTAATAATAGCAGTGATAAACCGAACAAGCAAAGCTTAGACCCAGCATACCCAGAGCAGCAAGCTGGAGCGTATAACTAGTAACCAGAATAAGACTGAGGAAGGAGAGGCCATTTATAAAGGCCATTATGAACAATACCTTGGGTCTGATGAGCTTGCGGCGCAAGGACACACAGAGCAGGGCACCTATGGGGGTCATAATACCGCAGAGACCATTACCAAATGATATTTCAGCCTTCGAATAACCCAGACGCTCGCCCAATCCAGGCCAAAGAGTTGAGAGGCAGCCACTAAATAACAAAATGGAAATTATCGCGCATAAACGCGCAAGCAAACGAAGCGATTTTGTCGAATGTATTTCATGTTTTATTTTCGGTTTATCTTCACTGTTTTGGGACATGGGCCCAGCGATGTAAATAATAGAACAATGAAGTATCACCAGGCCAAGTGCTGTGGCAGCAAAGAATAGATTGGCATTTAGAAATTTTAAGAGGTGCCCGGAAAGGATTGGGGCAATACCCTGGCCCAACCCATTGCCAAGCATCATAATGGCAATGGTCCAGGCCATCGTTTTAAATGGGGGTTTGCTTCCGACAATAACTTGCAACGCTAAAAAATAATACCCGGTGCCCAGCCCGAGCAAAAAAGAGACTGCGACAAATAAAGGAAAATTGATGTCATAAAGACTGATACATCCGGCAACGCCCATAAATATAAGACTTGATAATAAGACTATTTTTGCATTGGATATTTTTACCCAGCGTCCTGCCATAGAGCCACTCAGAGCATGACCGAGAGGACTCATTATACCGATATACATTAGCGAACGTGGTGGTAGCTCTAATATGTAGGTTGCTTCAATAATTAAACGAAAGCTAAACATTATCAATATAATCAGAGTGATCAAGGGACAAACAACAGTTAATAGAATTAATCTTTTTGACATGTCCTGATACTACAGACTTTCATAATATTTACAAATTAAAACAGACTTATACTAAAATTCGGATAGGCATTTAATTAAAAGATGCGTTTAGATTTAAAAAGTTCAAAAAAATGCCGGATAAAATTTATCCGGCAGTCTATTTATTTAAAAACGACCTTTTTATTTGAGCATATCGATGACAGTTTGGCCAATTGTAGCAGGACTTTCTGAAACATAGGCGCCATTTTCTGCAAGTATTTTCATTTTTGCTGCGGCCGATTCATCTGCACCGGAGATGATTGCACCGGCATGGCCCATACGGCGACCCGGAGGCGCAGTTTGTCCAGCAATAAAGGCACAAACAGGTTTACTGATTTTTTCTTTGATATGATAGGCTGCATCAATTTCCATTTGTCCGCCGATTTCACCAATTAAAACGATGGCTTCTGTTTCTGGATCGGCTTCAAACATATCGAGTAGATCATCCATTTTTGTGCCGATGATCGGATCACCACCAATACCAATGCAGGTACTTTGTCCGAGGCCAACATTGCAAAGCTGATGAACGGATTCATAAGTGAGTGTACCCGATTTTGAGATGACTCCAATGGATCCTTTTTTGGCGATGTGTCCGGGCATGATACCGACTTTTGCTTCATCGGGTGTGAGCAGGCCTGGGCAGTTGGGTCCGAGAAGGCGTACGCCTTTTGACTTTACATACTTGGTGGCAGTAGCCATATCGTTTACCGGGATATGCTCGGTGATACAAACAATGAGTTCTATGCCGGCATCGGCTGCTTCCATTACAGCATCTGCTGCAAATGCTGCAGGTACAAAAATGAGTGAAACATTGGCGCCTTCTTTTTCGCGTGCTTCATGACAACTGTTAAACACAGGAAGTTTTGCATCCGTGGCGACCTGGCCGCCTTTACCGGGGGTAACACCGCCAATAACATTTTTCCCATATTCCCAACATTGATAGGCATGAAAGCCGCCTTCGCTGCCGGTAATTCCTTGAACGATGATCCGTGAATCTTTATTTACTAAAATAGACATATCTGTTTCCTTCCTTAGCTGGTTGCAAGCGCAACGACTTTTTCTGCGGCTTCATCAAGTTCTACTGCGGAGATAATATCGACATCTGCATTGGCAAGTATTTCTTTTGCCTCTTCCGCATTGGTTCCTTGCAAGCGTACAACAACTGGTACATTTAGATCAAGTTCTTGTAAGGCTTCGATCACACCATTGGCTATACGGTCGCAACGTACAATGCCACCAAAGATATTGATAAGCACTGCTTTCACTGCAGGGTCTTGCAAAATAATTCGAAAACCGTTCTTAACTGTTGTCGGGTTTGCGCCGCCACCGACGTCGAGGAAATTTGCCGGCTCACCGCCTTTTAATTTAATGATATCCATTGTTGCCATGGCCAATCCTGCACCATTGACCATGCAACCAACATTGCCATCTAGGTTTACATAGCTCAGGTCATATTCGCCTGCTTCCACTTCGGTTGGATCTTCTTCGGCGGTATCGCGCATTTCGGCGATATCCTTATGGCGGTAGAGGGCATTGTCATCGACAGAGAACTTTGCATCGAGGGCTGATACTTGCCCATCAGTCGTAACAACGAGCGGGTTAATTTCAGCCAGTGTTGAATCTGTGCCAATATATGCCTTATATAAGCAGGATAGGAGCTTGCCAGCTTGCTTGGCGGTATCGCCTGTAAATCCCAGAAAACCAACGACCTGGCGAATTTGAAAGGGTTGGATACCAAAGCGTTCGTCGATCCATACTTTTGCAATTAGTTCAGGATTTGTTTTAGCAATTTCTTCAATTTCGACACCGCCTTCTGCTGAGGCGATAATAACAGGACACTCTTTAGCACGATCACTGGTAATAGCCAGATAGTATTCATCTTGTATATCAACGGCTTCGGTGATGTAGACTTTTTTGACTAGTTGTCCTTGTGGTCCGGTTTGTGGCGTGATTAATGTCATGCCTAAGATTGCATTGATATTTTCAATTGCTTCTGCGGTTGTTGGCGAAAATTTTACTCCTCCGCCTTTGCCACGACCACCGGCATGTATTTGTGCCTTAACTACAACTGCTTCTGCACCCGAGTCTTTTTGGATTTTTGCAACTGCTTCCGCTGCTTCTGATTTATCAGTGATGACAATTCCCGCTTGTACAGGAACTCCGTATTTTGCAAATATTTCTTTTGCTTGATATTCATGTAATTTCAAAATGGATCCTTCCCTTAAATTTATATACTTATATTATCGGCAACTATATATATTTATATACCGCTTTCAATTCTCATTTTTGTTAGAGATATAATTTAAGTTTCTGAAATAAATAAAAAAACCGATAAAAAAGTCGATATAATATAATGACTGATGTAGTTTCCTTTTCGAAAAAAAGCTCTATATTTTAAGTGCTTAAAGATGAGAGGATAAAAGAAGTGAATAAAAAGGTAGATGTGGATAAGCACTCATATTTGAGTAATGCAAATCCTGCTTTTATAGAGCAACTCTATAAACAGTATCAGGAAGACCCTGAGTCAGTCGAACTTGGCTGGCGTAATTTTTTTGAAGGTTATGAATTGGCTTCAAGTACAGGATCGGCATTATCGACTGCTGTTCTTGGCTCTTCCCAAAGTAAAGACGTAGCCGTGATGAAACTTATAAATGCGTATCGCGCCCGCGGCCATCTCATCGCAAAAACAAATCCTGTTCGCCCCCGACGCGCACATAAAGCAGATTTAAATCTTGATTACTTCGGATTAAATGACAGCGACCTGGATATCGAATTTGATCTTGGAAAGCAGATACATATGGGGCGTGCAAAATTGAGTGAGATACTTGCTCACCTTCAAACTACTTACTGTGGGTCGATTGGTTCTGAATACCGCAATATCCGTGATTCTCGTGTGCGTATTTGGCTACATGAGTACATGGAGCCCATAGCGAATAAGCCGAACTATTCGAAGGAAAAAAGAATCCGCATTCTAAAATCACTTGCCGAGGCAGTTGGATTTGAGAAATTTCTCGGGGTAAAATATGTTGGCCAGAAGCGTTTTTCACTTGAGGGCTGCGAATCATTTATTCCTGCACTCGAGCGCATATTTGATCTGGGCGCTGATTTAGGCATTGAGGACTATGTAATGGGCATGGCTCATCGCGGCCGCTTAAATGTACTGGTAAACATTTTTGGTAAAAGCTATGAAGATATGTTTACAGAATTCGATGCAAATTTTATGCCATCGGAGAGCAGTGGTGATGGTGATGTAAAATACCATCAGGGTCATGCTGCAGACCTTATCAATGAAAATGGTCTTGAGTATCATGTAAGTTTAGCATTCAACCCGTCGCATCTTGAAGCGGTAGACCCTGTTGTTCTTGGACTAACCAAGGCAAAAGGTGAACGCCAGTACGAAGGTGATAAAACAAAAATTTGTCCAATTCTGGTACACGGTGATGCTGCCATCTCCGGGCAGGGTGTGATTTATGAAATTGCCAATATGTCGAAGCTCGACGGATACGATGTAGGCGGTACCGTGCACATCGTTATAAACAATCAGGTGGGCTTTACTGCAAACTATCGTGAAACGCGTTCCAGTCTCTATTGTACCGATATCGCGAAAGTGACTGAAAGTCCGGTCTTTCATGTAAATGCAGATGACGTGGAAGCAGTGATTCATGTGGCAGAAATTGCCATTAAATTACGGCAGATCTTTGGCATCGATGTCTACATCGATTTGCTTGGTTATCGCCGCTATGGTCATAATGAAGGTGACGATCCACAATTTACCCAGCCCATATTGTATGAATTTATTGGCAAGCATAAATCGGTGATTGATTTATACGTTGAGCAATTGATCGATGAAAAATTTATTGATAAGGAGGAATCAAAACAGATTACCTCTGATTTTCGAAAACTACTTGATGAGCATTTTAAGGGTGCCAAAGATAATGAGGGTGGTTTTCAGCCACCCTATATGGGCCGTATTTGGACAAAATATCGCCGGGCCATAAGAGAAGACTTTGATGTATCGCCAAAAACTGGCGTGTCTAAACGGAAGCTTAATGAAGTCCTTGATGCCTTAATCACTGTGCCTGAGGGTATAAATATTTACCCAAAGATGCGTCGTATAATTGACTATCGCAAAAAACTTGGTATTGATGAACAGAAAGTGGACTGGGGTTTGGCTGAGTTAATGGCCTATGGCTCTTTGTTAATTGAAAACGTACCGATTCGTTTATCGGGTCAGGATGCGGCACGCGGAACCTTTGCACATCGCCATTCGGCGTGGATTGACTTTACAGATGAGACTCGTTATTTACCGCTCAATCATATTCGCCAAAAGCAGGAGCGCTTTCAAGTCTACAATTCGCATTTATCTGAATATGCAGTCATGGGTTTTGAATACGGTGACTCCCTTGCTATTCCCAATGGCTTAACAATTTGGGAAGCGCAATTTGGCGACTTTGTAAATGGCGCCCAAATCATTATCGATCAATTTTTGAGTTCATCGGAATCCAAGTGGCAGCGTATGAGCGGTCTCGTACTGTTTTTACCTCATGGTAACGAAGGGCAGGGACCAGAGCATTCAAGTGCTAGGCTTGGCCGCTTCCTCGATCTTTGTGGCGAATTAAATATCATTGTTTGTAATCCAACGACCTCGGCAAATCTCTTTCATATGATACGTCGTCAGATGACCTATCCATTCCGCAAACCATTGATCGTAATGACACCGAAAGGTTTTCT
This sequence comes from Lentisphaeria bacterium, assembly GCA_013215875.1. Taxonomy (GTDB): domain Bacteria; phylum Verrucomicrobiota; class Lentisphaeria; order JABSQK01; family JABSQK01; genus JABSQK01. The sequence goes on along the minus strand of JABSQK010000848.1, from coordinate 2,738 downwards.
ACGTGATGAACGGGCACAGTCTGACTATCGCGATCTTATCAAAGGTAAATTCCAGGAAACAATTATTGATGATGATGATGTTGCTACAACGAAGCGGCTCATTTTATGTTCAGGTAAAGTCTATTATGAATTGGATGCTTACAAGGACGAACATAAAATAACAGATGTTGCAATTGTACGTATTGAACAATTTTATCCAATTCCTCATAAACAGGATTTGGAGCTTAAGGCGACCTATAAAAATGCGCAATGGGTATGGGTTCAGGAAGAGCCTGTAAATATGGGAGCCAGACAGTTTATATTGGATCGTTTTAGTGATGTAGAGCTCGATGTTGTATCGCGTCCGGAAAGTGCGAGCCCTGCACCGGGTGCATCTGCAATACATAAAGCAGATCAGAAATCATTAATCGAACGTGCGTTTGATAAATCATCGTAAATTTTGAGTAAAGGAGTTAACTCATGATAATAGATATACTTGTTCCAGCTGCTGGAGAATCCGTAAAGGAAGGCGATATAGCTCGGTGGTTTAAGGAGGATGGTGATTTTGTTGAAATGGATGAACCGCTCGTCGAATTAGAAACTGATAAAGCATCATTGGAAATACCTGCTGCCGCAGAAGGCAAATTAAAAATTGTTGTAGAGGAAGGTGAGACTGTCGATGTCGGTTCTGTGATTGGTCAAATCGATACAGAAGCATCTGCTGATGCCAGTGCCAATGTTGTGGAAGTGCCTACCGATTCTGTAGAAGATCAGGCCGATGATGATAAAGAGGAAATAGTTGAAACTCGCAAGGTAGATAGAGCAAAAAATTCAACAGTTCACAATTTGAATATGCCATCCCCTGCAGCACGGAAAATGCTTTCAGAAAACAATCTATCAGCGATGGATATTGTTGGCTCCGGGAAAGATGGCCGTATTACCAAAGCAGACGTGATAGAATTTGTTGACGATATTGCTAAAGAAGAAGATGTAACCAGTAAAATCGAAGCTCCCAAAGCTGCTGGAATGGATACAATGATCCATGCCTTGCACAGAGTGGAAGCTCCTGTCCCAGAAAAACCCAGTGTCCCAAAAACAGAAACAGGTAATATTGAAACCACTTCTGGTTCACGCAATGTACGTTCTGAAAAAATGAGTCGTATGCGCCGTACAATTGCCAGTCGCTTAGTTGAAGCGCAACAGACACAGGCGCTGTTGACGACCTTTAATGAGGTGGATGTTTCTGCAGTGAAAGAACTGCGAGCTAAATACAAAGAGTCTTTCAATAAAAAATATGGTATCAACCTGGGATTTATGTCCTTTTTCACCAAAGCCTGCGCACTGGCACTGCATGAATTTCCTGCAGTGAATTCAAGTGTGGATGGCGATACCATCATCTATCATGACTACGCAGATATTGGCATCGCGGTTTCCACACCCAAGGGACTTGTAGTACCTGTATTGCGCAATGCTGAAACCCTGAGTTTTGACAAAGTGGAACTTGGTATTATGGCTCTGGCTAAAAAGGGCCGCAGCAATGCATTGACCCTTGACGATATGTCTGGCGGAACCTTTTCGATAACCAATGGCGGTGTATTTGGTTCGATGCTATCAACACCCATTGTAAACTTTCCACAAAGTGCCATACTCGGAATGCACAATATCGTTGATCGTCCGGTCGTAGTTGATGGGGAAATAAAAGTCCGTCCGATAATGTATCTTGCATTAACTTACGACCATCGCGTGATTGATGGTTCCGGGGCAGTAAGCTTCCTTGTGCGTGTCAAACAATACATCGAAGACCCTGCACGTCTGTTGCTGAATATTTAAGGACTGGCATGAGTAAATATGATTTATTAGTTATTGGTGCTGGTCCTGGTGGTTATGTGGCTGCAATTCGCGCAGCTCAACTCGGACAAAACGTCGCCTTGGTCGACAAACGTGAAACGCTGGGTGGTACCTGTCTGAATGTTGGTTGTATTCCATCGAAAGCTTTATTGGATTCCACAGAGCATTATCATCAAGCAAAAGAAAAGTTTTCCCTGCATGGTATCGGTGTGGGTGAATTGTCTGTTGATATAGAGCACATGATGAAACGTAAAGATGCAGTAGTCAGCCAAACCTGTGCAGGAATTAAGTTTCTGATGGAAAAAAATAAAATTAAAGTTTATTGTGGTACGGCTCAATTTAAAGATTCAAATACTGTGGAGATCAGTGGCCGGGACAATGAAACCGTAAGCGCTTCCAATATTCTCATTGCCACTGGCTCGGAACCAACACCGCTGCCATTTGCAGCATTTGATGGTGAACGAATTATCTCCAGCGACGAAGCGATAAATCTCCAGGAAATTCCGAAAGAGATTGTCATCATAGGCGGTGGCGTCATTGGTCTGGAATTGGGTTCTGTCTATGCACGTCTTGGTACACTTGTACACGTGGTGGAGTTTCTAGATGGAATATTGCCAACGATGGATCGTGAAATCGGCCGTCAATTGCAACGCTCACTTAAGAAGTTGGGAATCAAATTTTATCTTAATACCGGGGTAACAGAAATCATCGCAGATAAAAAATCCGTTTTGGTTCGTGCAAAAAACAATAAAAAAGATGAGGCCATAGAATTCAATGCAGACTATGCACTGGTTTGTATTGGCCGCCGCCCGTATCTAGAAAACCTGGGTTTGGAAAATACCAAAGTGAATCTGGATGAACATGGACGGGTAAAAACAAATAGCGTATTTCTTACTGAAGATGCATCCATT
>JABSQK010000847.1 GCA_013215875.1 Lentisphaeria bacterium | reverse complement strand
TCGGCCTGACGAATGATGACCTGCGCCTGGTATCAACAATTGCGCGTTACCATCGTAAGGCGACACCGCAAAAATCACACCTGCCCTACTCATCTATGTCACGTGAAGAACGTTTAATCGTGCTCAAATTAGCTGCCATACTGCGCGTCGCAGAATCCATCGACCGTGGGCACACCCACCGCATTCTTGAAATGGATATCAAAAAAACCGCCAGCGACTTAACGCTCAGTTGCCGGGCAAAATCGGACCTGTCTATGGAAAAAATAAGCCTGAGTAATCGTGACAGTTTGTTTGAAGAAGTCTATGGCATGCAAGTCACATTGGTCAGGAAAAAATAATGCCTAAGAAGTCTGCCAAAAGTTCCCCTTACAGCAATCGTGAAATGAGCTGGGTGAAATTTAATGAGCGCGTTCTCGAAGAAGCGATCGACCCGGATAACCCATTACTCGAACGCTTGAAATTTCTCGCTATTGTCAGTTCAAATTTCGACGAATTCTTCATGGTGCGAATGGCTGCGATGATACATGAGGTACGCGAAGGAAATCTCACGATCTGCCCGTCGGGCTTGGCCCCTTCCGAAATAATAGAAAAACTCAATAAGGATATCGAGCTTATCTATCAGAAGCAATCCGCGTGCTACAAAGACCTGCGGACACAGCTCGCCAGGGAAAAGATTAAAATCGTAAAAATCGCCGACTGCAATGATCAACAGCAAGACTATCTTAAAACACTCTTCGAAAACGAAATTTTTCCTGTTCTTACACCTTTGGCAACGGATAACAGTTTGCCGCTCTCGGGTCGCCTAAGCAGCTATGTGGCATTTTTAATTCGCGCAAAAAATGCCCGTGAGAATGAAACAAAGCTAGCCATTGTGCAGATTCCAGCCATTGATCGATTCCGCCGGATTCCAGATAAGAAAGCAACTGTTTTGGTAAGTATAGAAGATTTAATAATAGATTCTGCCGATCATCTTTTTCCCGGCCATCAGATCATTGAGCATGGGGTGTTCAATATTACCCGTAATACCGATGCCGGTGTCGACGAAGATCGGAACAAAGACTTTATCAATGCCATGAAAGAAGTGCTACAGGACCGCGAAAAGAGCAATTTGGTACGGGTCGAATTTTCGGACATGGGCCGTGCCTTGCGAACGCGTTTACTCGGCTTATTGGACCAGCAGCATTTATGTGTATATGATGTGGATGCGCCGCTCGGATTAAGTGACTTAATGAGCATCTGCTCCATGGATACTTACGCGCATTTATCAAACGAAGAATGGCTTCCTCAAGCAACTGTGGAAATTCCAGATGACGAATCAATCTGGGAGATATTAAAGGAAAAGGATGTATTACTACACCACCCCTACCAGAGCTTCGACCCTGTATTACGTCTGCTCGATGAAGCGGGTTCGGATCCAAATGTGATTTCTATTAAGATGACCTTATATCGTACAAGCGGCTCGAACTCCCCGATTGTTAAGAGTTTGATACAGGCAGCGCAAAATGGTAAACATGTTTCAGTGCTGCTTGAATTAAAGGCACGTTTTGATGAGCAGCAAAATATCAAGTGGGCAGAAAAGCTGGAAGATGCCGGCGTTATTGTGGTCTATGGCATCGCCGGCTTAAAGGTCCATGCGAAAGCCTTGCTTATCGTGCGCAAAGAGGAGAGCGGCGTCATTCGTTATGCACATATGGGCACAGGTAACTATAATGAAAAAACTGCCAAACTGTATACGGACATGGGCCTTTTTACCTCCAACGATGAAATCACCTATGAGCTGGTGCAATTCTTTAATGCAATAACCGGCTATTCCTCAGCCCCCAGTTTAAGCAAGCTGGCAATGGCACCGTTGGGCATACGCTCAAAATTAACGCAATTGATTAATCGCGAAATAGACCGCCATAAAAGTGCGGGCAATGGCTTGATCATTGCAAAAATGAATTCCCTTGTCGACCTGGGAATTATCGACCTTTTATATCAGGCTTCATCTGCAGGTGTAAAAATAAAATTAAATGTCCGCGGCATTTGCTGCTTAAAACCGGGCATAAAGGGGCTCAGTAAAAATATCGAGGTATACAGCATTATCGATCGCTACCTCGAACACAATCGGATCTTTTATTTTTATAATGGCGGACATGAAGAAATCTACCTTTCAAGTGCAGACTGGATGGAGCGCAATATCGATAAACGGGTCGAACTGCTCTTTCCAATTAATGATCCGACGTGCAAGAAAAAGGCCAAAGATGCTTTAGATGCTTATTTCAAAGACAACACAAAATCGCACAGGCTTAATGAAGATGGGTCTTACGATAAAATAAAAGCAAAAAAAGGCCAAAAGAAATTTCAAAGTCAAAAGAAGTTTCACCTGCAGGCCCTGGCACAAAGCGAAAACAAAGCGCTTCAGGATAAAAAAGAATTTAAGGTACGACGGAAATAAGCGTATTTAGGACGACAGCGAATTGAATGTAACTCTCCAAAAAATAAGCAAAACATTTGCCGAAACGGGCACCGTACTACAGGCGATAGATCTAGAATTGGAAAGCGCCTCCTTCACAACCATCATCGGTCCGTCAGGCTGCGGCAAATCCACACTACTACGAATTTTGGCCGACCTGGAAAAACCGAGCTCCGGAACCCTGACGATGTCGTTAGAAAAGCCCGAAATAAGTATGGTATTTCAGGACCCGCGCCTGCTTCCCTGGCGCAACAATTTTCAAAATGTGAAACTGCCTTTGGAGATAAGTGGCCGCAAAGATGTCGATGCTCAGGTTCTGCATGCCCT
>JABSQK010000846.1 GCA_013215875.1 Lentisphaeria bacterium | reverse complement strand
TTATCCATCATGGCGAAAAGGTTTTTGAAGGTGTCATCGATGAAATTATAAAAAGCGAACAGACAATCGTAGAGCTAAAAGTACAGCAGGAACTGAAGCTCGATGCATGGCATATTGTTGATGAAAGTAATGATGGCGAATTCAAAACCCTGACATTTGAAATTGATAAATCAGACGTACCGCGATTAGTCAAAGAGCTCATGGATCAAGACGCAAAGATTTACCAGATAAACAGTAAGGAACAGAGCCTGGAAGATATTTTTATTAATTTAACCAAGGATGGGAATCTCGATGTACGCATTGATTCGTTTGGAAATTAAGAAAATTGTCAGCCAGAAAAAAAGCTGGATGGGCCTGGTGGCGATTTTAATTATCAATGCGCTCTTCACCTTGGGCTTTGTGATGAATAATCAAAAACGCGGACAGGAAACCAGCAAAGTTGCAACTGATTTTCTTGTCAGTGATTTCATGAATGCCAGTTTCTTTACGCAAACCATTCTTGGCCCAGCGCTATTCCTGATCTTTCCAATGCTCATTGCAATTATTGCTGCCCATACCTATGCCGGAGAATTTGAAATTGGCAGTATTCGCATGGTGCTGATGCGCCCGGTAAGTCGTTTTCAGGTGCTGATGTCTAAATTTATTACGGTTGTACTCTATAGTATCATAATGTTAATCCTGCTCGGCGTCCTGAGCTATATCATCGGTACCATTTTTTTGAATAAAAGTGATAATTTGATCATACCGGCAATTGTTTATGATATCCCCCAAAAATATGGGCGAATTTTTGAGTATGTCGGCTGGGAAGGACACAAGCGTATCATTCTGTCCTATCTATTTTCGATTCCCATGCTCATGTCCATTTCGGCCATGGCGATTATGTTTGCCAGCCTTACACGGCATTTTACCTCAGCAGCAATTCTTACCACAACCCTGTATTTCTCAAGCTATATCGTCGGAATCATTCCCTTCTTATCCTCCATACATCCCTATCTGCCAACAACGAAGTGGGCGGCCTGGAAATATGTCTTGATCCCGGAAATCCCCTGGGATGTGGTTCTAAATCAACTCGCCTGGTCCGGAGGCTATACTGCAGTATTTCTGGGTATCGCCAGTGCATTGTTCTATATGAGAGATGTGTAGAGCTTTGAAAGAGAGTGGTGCTTACATGCTTAAAGGTGCTTACATACTTGTTCACCTGCGGTTCACCAAGTATTAGGCTTGTTCGTCTTTGACTCACCAAGCACTTTTGGGTTGCTTACATGCTCGTTCGCCTGCGGTTCACCGAGCACTTTTGGGTTGAATTTTGCCGGGACCGCGCCTGTAATGTAAGTTCCCGGCCTAGTAAAACAACAATGATCACATTGAAATTTCACCCATTGGGAACTACCTTGGCTTGAGAATAAAAATAAAAATAATGCAATAAAAAGGACCTATGAAAATGGCACATGAAGACTATTTAAAAATACTAGAGAGTCTATATGTTGCAGTCGTTTGCGATATTTTGGATGATCTTGGTTACCGTAATCAAATCATGGAAACGGATATTCGTCCATTGACTAAAAACAGCAAACTTTTTGGCCGAGTTGTAACTGCAAGAGCAGAAAATGTGAATGAAACGCCAGAAGAGCCCTACAAATTAGAAATGAAAATGATTGATGATTTAACATCTGGCGATGTTTTGCTTGTTGAAGCCGGTCATAATAGATCGTGTGGAATGTGGGGAGAACTTTTGACGACGGCAGCAATTGCAAATAAAGGACATGGAGTTGTCATGACTGCATGTACAAGAGATCATTGGGCAATAGATGAAATGGGATTTCCAGTATTTGGAATTGGCTATCACCCTGCTGATAGTAAAGCGAGACTGGATATTGTTGAATTGGGTAGTCCAATTGAGATTTCCGGAGTTAAATGCAAGAATGGGGACTACATAATTGCAGATTTTGATGGCGTTGTCATTATTCCACAAGAAGCCATAGATGAAACATTAACAAAGTCTGTAGAAAAAGTGTCTGGAGAAAACAGGGTGCGTCAAGAGATTCTTGACGGTGCATCAATGACAGAAGTTTTTGCAAAATATGGAATTCTATAAAGGATTTGAAAAATGGATAAAGTAAAACTTGGCAGAACAGGATTAGACGTGCCGGTGCTGTCACTCGGAGGTTTGTTTGTCTCAAGCATTGGTGCGGAACTTGAACAGGCCCGTGAAGCAGTAACACATGCAGTCGCATCCGGACTGGATTATATTGATACTGCACCAGGCTATGGAAACAGTGAAGACGTGCTGGGAAAAATCCTTCCCGATGTTTCCGAACCCTATATCATTTCAACCAAGCTGGGAAAAAAAGAAAACTTTAACCCACAAAGTCTTGATGATCTTAAAGCCTGTTTCGAAGGCAGTTTGAAACGACTTGGACGAGACAGTGTGGACATTCTCTTTATTCATGAACCCGAACGTCCCGGACAATACGACTGGTGGTCGGATCAATTAAATGTTGAAGGGCCGGTGCTCGATTACTGCCAGAGCTTGAAAGAGCAGGGCGTGATAAAAGCGATTGGTCTTGGCGGTACCACAGCCTATGAAATGGCCCGCATGCTCGATACCGGTAAGTTCGATGTGGTACTCACTGCATTTCAATTCAACCTCTTTCACCGTGAAGCAGTCGACAGTGTTTTTGTTGCGGCAAAGAAACACGATGTCGGTGTGGTACTTGGTTCACCATTGCATCAGGGAACCTTTTCTGCAGCCTATGATTGCATAAACGATGATTCCACTTTCTGGCTCAATCCAATTCGCAAACAACAATTCAAAGATCTGTATGCAGTGTCAAAAGACAGTGGTATTTCGGTTCCTGAAATGGCCATGCGCTTTACCATGTTTAATGAAAATGTGCATACGACCTTAACCGGATCCAAATCCGCAGAAGAAGTCGATCTAAATATTCAGTCATGGAAAAATGGTCCATTGTCAGAAGATATCATGACCCGTATTGATGAGATTGCCGAGCGCGTGCCATACCGTCCGTCCGAAGAGGGCATTTGTCTAGGTTGGCGTTTGCGCGCTCCAGAAGGCTATAAAGGACCGGGACATGCGTGATCGCCGAAGACGCAACATTCAAAGATAGAAAAAATTGGGGATTTTTAAGGAGGACTCCCTCCTTGAACCGCCGGAGGCATTAGGAACTTATGAAAGCAGCAATAGTAGAAGAAAATAATCAGATTGTTATTAGGGATATTCCGGAACCGGAGTTGCCGAATGACTATGCCGTACTCTGCGATACAGTTTATGGTTCCATGTGTGCTGGTACCGATTCACATCTGGTAAGAGGTGATGAACCTTTTTGCCAGTGGATTCCAAAACCATTCATCCTTGGACACGAAAGTGTTGGCCGGGTAATTCGACTTGGCAGCAAAGTTCGCCATGTAAAAGCAGGCGATTTAATTACCCGTGTGGGTTGTCCGCCGGTTGGAGAAATTAATTCCGGCTGGGGAGGCTTCTGCGAAAAAACCATTGCCTATGATTACAAAGCCATGCAGGAAGATGGCGTTGATCCGGGCGAGGGCATAAAAAATAGAGTCTTGCCATCGGCAGTTGATGCTGCAGATGCCACACTGTTTATCACCTGGCGCGAAACCTTTTCCTATATGAAACGCATGGGTGTAAAACAGGATGCACAAGTATTAATTATAGGTTCCGGTGGTAATGGTTTAGCATTTACTTCACATGCGCAAAACCTTGGGGCAACGACCATTGTCATGGTTGGATCCGCTTTGCGTGAAGACGATTCAATCAAAGCCGGCGCCACACATTTCATCGATTATAAAGCAGTCGATGCAAAAGCGCAGGCCGATGCCATTGCGCCGGATGGATTTGATTTTGCCATTGATGTACTGGGATCGCCACAATGCACCAACCTTGCACTCAGTCTTTTAGCTGACGGCGGATGCTTTGGTAATTACGGTTTCGATTGTGGAAGTGGTGATACCGAGCTGGATAAATCATTGGCGCGCGGACGCTTTACAATTAAGGACAAAAGTTATGATGAAGCGGAAGTACATGATGAGGTTTTGCAATTTTATCTCGATGGCAAACTGGACCCCAATGTGCTTTTGAAAAAAGATCAAACCTTTACGCTTGATCAGATCAATGATGCATACGCCGCAGTGCAGGATCGCAGCCTGGTAAAACCTTTGGTGAAGATCTGGGAACGCTGAGCCCCAAGTGCTTGGTGAGCTGAAAGCCTCACAAGCATGTAAGTCTGTAAGCTCCAGCTCGGCATAGGAATCGCTTAAGGGTTGAACGACTTTGGCTTCGGCGGTCGGCTGCTGGGCGTTTACAAAGTCCTAGCATTTCGAATGTTGGAGTGTTGAACAGGCAAGGATGCCTTAACTACGTAGGAATGTTGGAGTCTTCAATTGCAATGAGTCATGCCTATGTAGTGAGCCCATGATTGCCACTTCGTTCTCATAGCTTTGCCATTCGCTTTGCCTTCGGCTGCTGGGCGTTTGCGAAATCACGCGGGATTTCGTGCTCAATCGAGCGCGCCTTTGGGAAACATTTTTTTAAGTTCAAGAAATCGCTCAAGTTGTGGACCAAAATAGGGTCCTAGCTCCCCGAGATATCCGGGATCTAGCAGAGAATCGTTGTGATCCAAGCCCCATCTGTGGGCCTTCATTTCTTCGCTGAGTCCAGGTTGCCTGAATCCGCCGTGTAGTGTCGCACGTTTCACATCCGGCTCATAGGTCGCCGCATGCCATAGCATCGAGTCATACAGCAGGCAATCACCCGCGGACAGTCGTACATTCATACACCCGGGCATACCAGCTGGTGCATCTTCATCAATCCGCGTGCAGTCATCCATGTCCGAAATAAACTCGAAGCCGTTGAAGCCTGATGCATAGTCGGTCTCTGCTTCTGTTCGGCTTCGGTCGTGACTGCCTTCTACAATCCATAGACTCGCATCATCATATAAGGCACAATTATACTGCAGGAAAGTTCCAGCTCCCGCCAGCAGTGTTTCGTAGTCTGGATCATGTGGTGCGAAATCCTGATGCCAAATACATAGCTTAGGATCGATACTGCCTAAAAGGCACGCCAGAGCTCCAAAATCGAATTTAGCACAATCGAGTATGTCAGCAGAAGCAAGGTGTAATGTTTCCAGATTCAGAAAATCAATATATGAGCGATGAAAGACTTTGGGATCCAGAAGACATTGATAGCGATAGTCATCGAATACCCCTTGCGTTCTCATGTCCAGGAGACGATCGGTCGCCTCCCGTAAATCAGCAAGCATGCTGTCCGAAAGTACGCCCTTCAAGAGAACATAGCCCTTACCTATAAAGTCAGCTCGCAGACTGCTCATGATGTAATACCTATTTTACACATGCTTCAAACGGTAGTATATTTTAATCTAAGGTCAAGCTTAAATCGCGTTGTGTTTGGTTTAGCCAAGCTGTGAGTTGGAGAGAGTATTTCGAATTGGAGCTTTGCCATTTGATGCCGATTAAAAAAAGACGATCTACGAATGGATTTAAGCTTGTGCTTGAGCAATAAAATTGTAAAGTTAATCACTTGAAGCAATAAGAAATACAAGGAACAAAAAATGAGAAAGAAGTATTGCATTGTCGGTGTGGGTGGAAGAAGTGATATGTTTATCTCGGCGATATTCGGCGATCACATAGATGTCGCTGAACTCTGTGGCGCATGTGACCGCAGCCGGGTTCGAATGAAATTTATTTTGGATAAAAACTGCGAAAAATATGAGCACCCGGAAATACCACAATATGGGGATGCAGATTTTGATACGATGCTCGATACCCACAAACCCGATGTTGTAATCGTCACAACGATGGATTGCTATCATCACGAGTATATCTGCCGGGCGATGCGCAAAGGCTGCGATGTAATCACGGAAAAACCAATGACAACCGATGAAGTGAAGTGTCAGGAAATTATTGATACTCAAAAAGAGACCGGGCAGCATGTGACAGTGACATTTAACTACCGCTACACACCAATTGCTACAAAAGTAAAAGAGTTAATCATGACTGGCGAGATTGGGGATGTCACCAGTGTTCATTTTGAATGGGTCCTCAATACATCTCATGGTGCTGATTACTTCCGGCGCTGGCATCGGGAAAAAGAAAACAGCGGTGGGCTAATGGTTCATAAATCAACGCATCACTTCGACCTGATTAACTGGTGGCTGGATAGCACGCCTGAGATTGTCTTTGCTCAGGGCAGCCTGGCTTTTTATGGAAAAGAGAATGCAAAAAGCCGCGGTTTAACTTATGACTACGCGCATTACAGCGATGACCTCGACGCATCAAAAAAAGATTCGTTTGCTATCGATATTCTCGCCGATAAAAATCTGAAAGGAATGTACAAAGATGCCGAAGAGGAATCCGGGTATCACCGTGACCGCAATGTGTTTGGCGGGCCGATCGATATTGAAGATAATGTCTGTGTGCAGGTGAAGTATGAGAATAATGCCTTGATGTCCTATACGCTCAATGCCCATTCACCCTGGGAAGGCTATAACATCATGTTTAATGGGACAAAAGGCCGATTGGAATTTTGCTTAAAAGAAAATACCTATGTTTCCGGTGCAGAAGATGATATTAACCTAGCAGAGAATCGCGAGAAAGATACGATTGTAGAATCGGTTGTGCCAGTGATTGTTTTGCAGAAGCATTTTCAAAAGCCCGTTGAAGTCGACTACGAAAAAGCAGTCGGTGGTCATGGTGGAGGCGATGTGCGCCTCTTGAAAGATATTTTTAAAGGCGTGCAAGATGATACCTATGGCCATGCCGCAGGTTTTGTGGATGGCGCCAAAAGTATTCTTACAGGAATTGCAGCCAATAAATCCATGAGAACAGGGATGCCAGTGAATGTGAAAGACCTGGTGAAGTTTTAAACCTCAATACTAAAGGCCTCCCGGCGGGTTCAAGGTGGGAGTCCTATGATTTTTATACGCCTTGAATTTAAGTAGGCGCGCCAGGTGCTTTCGTACTTCATCACTTCCAGTTCAGCAAGTACTTCTGGCTTGGTGCGTTTAGAGAAAGTACTTGGTGACAGGGACCCTATGATTTTTATACACCATGAATTTAAGTAGTCGCGCCAGGCCCTTTCGTACGTCATCACTTCCAGTTCAGTAAGTACTGCTGGCTTGGTGAGTTAAAGAAATGCTGATCATTTACTTTTGCATGACATCTTTTATTATCGCATCTGCTCAACGCATCAAGGGCCTGCTGCGCCTACTGAATAGCGAATCTACTCAACACTAAAACTATTTGCGTGATAATTGCCGAAAGGCTTTTGGGGACAGAGATGTCTTTTCTTTAAACTTTCGGGAAAAATAAAAAGGCGTATCGAAATTCAATGTGGCGGCAATTTCCTTGATTGATGTATTGGTGGCTGATAAGAGTTCCTTCGCACGATTGATTTTTAGTAGCAGATGATATTGGTGTGGCGGTAAGCCGGTAATGAGTTTAAATTGACGACGAAAGTAATCGTAACTGACATTTAATTCTTTCGCGAGATGCTGCATGTCAATCAGCTCATCAGGGTGTTTATCGAGATACTGTTTTCCTTCCTGAACAATCGATTCTATGTGACTGGCATTCTTCTGAGGCAGCTGATTCGCAGAATGAATCTCTGCCAGAAGCGCAATGACTCGTGACGAGACGATTTGTTGAAAACCAATACGCTCATCATGTAACTGCTTCAAGCAGTCTTGAAACAGATTAACTATTGTTCGTTTACTATTGATCGTATATAACGCCTGCCTGCTGGAGAAAAACTGCCGTTTCATCAACTCTGAGATATGCGACCCTGAAAAGCCAATCCAATACTCATCCCAGCCGGATTCTGAATCGGGCCGGTAGCGATGCCAGGTACCGGGTGTCAGCATAATGATCGTGCCACTCTGTACACGAATCCTGCCTTGCTCATTGGATTCAAATTCACCAAACCCTTGGTGAATATAGACCAGTTGAAACTCCTGCAGCCGCCGCCCATTGCGCCAGTCAAAATGGTAAGCGGAGGGATGTCCGGCCGGCGGGTAGGGCGACCCACCGGGAACGGCGGCATGTCCGGCACCAGTAACATAGACTCCCCAGTCCTTATCACGCTGCGAAACTGGCAGGTAACGATAACTATTTTTAATATCCATTTAGTACATCTATTTGTTTAATTCACTGATATAATAGCTTAAATACCCATTTTTTAAAACCCAAATAGTATATGTTTATTCCCAGTTTGTGCAGTAGACGCGATGCATGAAAACAGTAGAGTAAGGGTATAATTTATGTAGAAACGGATTACAAACGACAAACAGGAGATAGCCAATGCGTATCGATAAAAACCAAGTTGCTGAGCTAAATGCAAAAGCGGCGGATGGCCACACAAATGATTTTAATTACATTGCAGACAAATTAACAGCGAAGGGACATGACGTTGATTCGCTGCTAGAAAAGATCGGTTCGTTGAAAATCGCCACTCCATCCTGGGCCTTAGGTACTGGTGCTACTCGCTTTGGCCGTTTTCCCGGTGGCGGTGAGCCCGCAACGATCGAACAAAAGATCGAAGATATTTCCGTGCTTGCTGATTTATCAAATCAAACAGATAGCGTATCCCTTCATATTCCTTGGGATATTCCATCGGACCCCGCGGCACTACGTGAATTTGCTGATAACTGCGGCATTCGATTTGATGCAATGAATTCCAATACCTTTCAGGATCAAAGCGGCGCAACCGAATCTTATAAATTTGGCTCTTTATGTCACAGTGATGCAAACGTCCGGAAATATGCGGTGGATCATAATATTGAATGCATTGAAATTGGCAAAGAACTTGGATCGAATGTACTGACCGTATGGCTGGCCGATGGTAGCACCTTCCCTGGACAGGCGAATTTTATGAAACAGTTCGATAATACCTTGGATTCTCTTAAAGCGATTTATGCCGCATTGCCAGAAGACTGGATGATGTTTACTGAGCATAAACCATTCGAACCGAATTTTTATTCGTCTGTTGTGAATGACTGGGGCTCAAGTTTAAGCCTGGCTCAGAAGACAGGTGAGCGCTGCTTGTGTCTTGTTGACCTTGGCCATCATTTACCAAATACCAACATCGAACAAGTGGTATCCCGCGTACTGGCAGAAGGACGCTTAGGCGGCTTTCATTTCAATGATTCGAAGTATGCGGATGATGATTTGACTGTCGGCTGTATGAAACCCTATCAGCTATATCTGATTTTCCTTGAGCTGGTGGACTTCATGGAAGGCGATCACATTAAGAATCCAGATCTCGCTTTTATGATTGATGCGAGTCATAACTTCAAAGATCCCCTGGAAGATTTATTACAGAGTTTAGAAGCGATTGCATTATCATATGCCCAGGCACTGGTGATGGATCGCGATGCATTGACTCTTGCGCAAGATGCTAATGATGTGGCCCTGACTCAGGAAATTGTGCAGTGTGCTTATCGTGCAGATCTCCGCGCACTTGTGGCAGAATCACGCCGTCGTGCGGGCAAAGCATTATCACCAATTCAGGCCTATCGTGAGATCAAGGTTCGTGAGCAACTCATTGGTGAACGCGGTATGGACAGCCAGTCCAGCGGCCTGTAAACCGCAGACCTTATCGATGTGATTACATTTTAGTCTGTCTAATCGATTGGATTTTGTGATCGATAAGTTGGTCCTTTGAAATCGTAAGGGTCAAAAAAACGTGTAGGCGGTAGTCGCTCATGGTCATTCGGGAGATTAGGTGGTTGTTGACTGCTGATTAGCCAGTTCAATAAACGGTCCTTTAAATCGTCGCGAACAGCTGCGTAATCTGAATCGTCATAGACATTGTCATATTCATAAGGATCCCTGACCAGGTCATAAAGTTCTGCTACGGTCTCGCCATTGAAGCAGTAATTCAATTTATGTGTTGCGGTTCGAATAGTCTTCACTCCGACAAACTCCCAGAATACAGCCTCCTGTTCGGAATCGTTATCGGATCGCAATAGCTCACTGAGAACCTGCCCCTGCACGCGGTCAGGAATATCTAGACTAAGTAAATCACAAACCGTTGGAAACAGATCGATAGCCTGCACCAATCCCGTTTTTTCGCCGTCTGTATGAAATCCACCTCCTGGCCAATGCCATATATAAGGAACACGATGAATGCAGTCATAATTAAATCCCTTGGCCATCTTACTGTATTCGCCCGCATAGTCACCATGATCCGAACAAAAAATAATCAGTGTTTTTTCATACTGTCCCTGTTGCTTAAGAGCATCGATGAGTCGACCGATCTGTTGATCGATCAAGGTAATCAGGCCGTAATAATTGGCCAAACCCTGTCGCAAACGCGCTTCCCCCGTAACGGATTTACACCAGTCCATCTCAATATTACGATTGAAAAAAATCGGTTCTTCTTTGACCACTTCACGATCGTTTTCTGGAAGCGTAATCGCCATCGGGTCATATAGGGTCTCTGTCCCCTTGGGAACAGTCAGGGGCGGATGTGGACGTTCAAAACTCACATGCATAAAGAAAGGTGTATCATCTGATTTTTGTTTCAGATAGTCGATTGATTCATTGGCGGTCCAGACCTCAAGGGAATGTTCCACCGGCAGCGTATCATCACTCATGCAGTAATTCATGACATCGCCCAGGTCATCATAGTAGCGCTGCAGGCCATGCTTTTTCAGGTACTGGTAGTAGTGAACGTTTCGCAGGGCACCGCCATCTGAGCAATAGCACATGCGCTTGTAATCGTAGCCGACCGTATGCCATCCAGGTAAATGCTCTTTGCCGATGAGGGCAGTCTGGTAACCATGCTGCTTCAAATAGGCGGGAAGGCTGAGAAGTTTTTCAGGTACAGGCACCGTTTCACTGCCGTATACGCCATGGGCATTGCAATACATCCCGGTATGATAGGAAACCCGAGAAGGCACACAGACGCCGTTCTGACAAAAGGCATTGCGAAAACTCACACCCTTCTCAGCCAATGAATCGATGTTCGGGGTTTTAACGTCAGGATTGCCACTGTAACCGAAACATCGCGCATTGTGTTGATCAGTCATCAAAAAAAGAATATTGGGTCGTATTTCAGTCATTGTTCAGCTTTCTGTTTTATGTTATGGATTGGTCCTCTAAATCTTTCCAGGCAAACCAAGCGCTAGCTCTGGACACATTCAAGGAGGGTATCGACAAGCCCGTCAATCGGGGAAAATGGAATAAACGCTGGTTGCCAGCATGGAAGCCGACAAGGATCCGACATCTTCCAAGCTGTTAAAGTCATACCAGTTGACGTGCCCATCGAAGAAGAGCAGGTTGGCACCATAGCAGATACCCAAAATGCGCGTATTGGATGGATTGTCGGCGGTGAATGGCTGCTGGTAATCGCCATTGGCGTGGTTCGACATCTGGAGTCCCGTCGGGTGGCTGTACAAACGGTCCTGCATCAAGACCTGGCTTTCAGGGTTCTCGACTCTGTTGATGTTATTCGGTATATCTTCGGCGCTGCCGAATTCCGGGTAGGGGGCGGCCGGAAAGTAGTAAAAGGTTCCCCAACATGAATAGCGTGTGTTCAATGGATCGTCTATTGTTGCAGCCTGTATTGTTTCGCACTTCCAGACCCGAAAATCCGACAGATAGTCCGCCATGTTTGTACGCAAGTCGAAGTTGTAGGTGGACTGTCGATACACAATGGCGGTATCATTCAGGCTCGGACTGCCAGACGGCACGTTCCCGTCGAACTCATCGGCGTACATATGCAGCGCAAGTCCGCACTGTTTGAGATTGGTGGCACAGATTAATCGCACCGCCATCCGTTTTGACCTAGATAATACCGGAAGCAACATCGCGGCAAGAATTGCGATAATGGAGATGACCACCAATAACTCGATCAAGGTAAACCTTGCTCTCGTTAGCTTCCTTTCGCTCCTCTTCTCGTTCATGCTTCGCATAAACTGCCAGACTTGCGAGCCTAGAGGAGCTTTGGGCATGCGTTGCATAAGCTGCCGGTCTTGCGCTTGAGAACAAGCTTTT
This sequence comes from Lentisphaeria bacterium, assembly GCA_013215875.1. GTDB lineage: Bacteria > Verrucomicrobiota > Lentisphaeria > JABSQK01 > JABSQK01 > JABSQK01. Next base: position 6,819 of record JABSQK010000846.1, on the reverse strand, counting down.
GGCTCAAATGTTCTTCGAACATTCTGCCAGCTTGTCGCTCGCAAACGAGCTTGGGGATCGATTAGGGTAAATTTTGCTTTCGTTAGCCTTTCAATTATGCGCTCGCGCATAATCTGAGAGCTCGTCATGGTTGTAGCTGCTTGGTATTCTTTCATAATAAACTCGTTATCTTGATAACTAGTTGATAGCTATAAAGATAGTACCTGTAAGGCATTTTTCAATACTACTGGTGAATGGAGGGTGCAGGCACGCGGAATGTGGAACCGTGCCGTATAAAAATGGAAAATCCATTAGGAAATAATTCATAGCTAAAATAATATTTAGGGTCTTACGGAAACTACAGTTGATGATATTCTGGATACAATTATATTTTCACGAAGTGGCATGCTGTTTGAGCCAAACAAAAGGTATTAGCATGGATTACAAAAAAGGTATTTATAAGCACTATAAAGGAAATGAGTACGAAGTCATTGACCATGTAAAACATTCTGAAACGTGTGAAACAATGATTCTTTATCGAGCACTTTACGGAAACTTTGATCTTTGGGTGCGCCCTATTGATATGTTCTTTGAAACAGTTGAAATTGACGGGCAGGAGATTCCGCGTTTCCAATTTTTACGTGAAAGCAAATAACGAATAAGGATTACACAATGCATTTATCACCTTCTGAAAATCACCGCTACCTCATGGAAAACCTGCAGCCGTCTCACAGTTGGGATGGTTCAGACTTAAAGCAATGGCAACGTAAACTTAGACCAAAAGTTAAGAATTTACTCGGCACGACCCCAAAAGAAAAATGTGATTTGAATGTCCGTTCAATTTGGAAGAAGAAACATAAATACGGGACGATCGAAAAGATTGTTTTTACTGCTGAAGCATTTTCCGATGTTCCCGCATACATTTGTTTGCCTGATGCTGTCGACGAACCGTACACATTTATGATTTGTGTACAGGGGCACAGCGGTGGTATGTACAATTCAATAGCAGTGGATCCAAAGAACCATAAAAAGACGATAGCCATTAAGGGTGACCGTGACTTTGGCATCGGTTGCATGAAACGCGGTATAGCAGCACTCTGCATTGAACAACGGTCATTTGGTGAACGGCAGGAAAAGGAACAAAAGATGGTCGCTAATCACGGTTGCCATGATGCGACCATGCATGCATTGATGCTTGGCCGCACCTTAACAGGTGAACGAGTCTACGATGTCGATCGCGGCATTGATTACCTTGCGAGCCGGGGCGATGTGAATATGAAAAAAATTGGTGTCATGGGTAATTCCGGTGGCGGCACGGTTTCACTTTTCTCTGCAGCAACGAACCCTCGCATTGCCTTTGCTATGCCATCTTGCTATTTCAATACGTTTCAAGATTCAATCATGTCGATCTACCATTGTATGGATAATTATATTCCAGGGATCTTAGAACTAGCGGAAATGTCTGATGTCATGGGACTATTCGCGCCTAAGCCCATAGTCATTGTGGCAGGGAGAGATGATGAACTTTTTCCTGTCGAAGCAACGAAGAAGGCCTTTAAGGAATTGAAAAAAATCTATAAAGCAGCCGGAGCAGAAAAAAAGATACACTTAGTTATTGGCGATGGCGGGCACCGTTTTTATGCAGATGATGCCTGGCCCAAAATGCTTAAAGAAATCAAGAAACTGTAACTGGGCAGGTTTTATTTAGGCCATATGAGACAAAGCGCTCAATGCCTGAGACTAGTATCGCTGCAAGCAGGATGATAATCATCAAAAATTCGATCAGGTGTCATTGAGTATAAATTTAATCACCAGTTTATTAAAAACATTTGGGCGATTCATATAAGGCGCATGACTGCCTTCTTTAATGAGAACAATTTCATTTTCACTGAATGCCCGGGCTAATAGTTTGGCACGATCAATTGGAATCGTTTTATCGTTTTCGCCCCAAATGGCGAGTAAGCGATTGTCGATACGTGTGCTGTCATCTATATGTTTGGGAATCGCAATCGGCGCCACAGCAATTAAGCCACTGAGCCCATGCGTCTGAGAAAGGATATAGGGCAGGGCATAGTGCCCGCTCATGGAGGCACTGAGAATGAACGGTTTCTGGATCTTTAATTTACCGAAAAGCTCCGCCAAAAAATCTTTAGGGGCCACAGTCGATTTTTCGGAGTCACCAAAGCCTGGCAGGTCGAGAGCAATGAAATTAATTTGCGCATCGTCCAGCGCCTTTAGTAATCCGATCTCAGCCCATGTCTTGCCAGTGAAGCTAGCTCCATGTAATAATAAAATCGCAGGTCGCTTCTCATGGAGCTCAAAATTGCGTAGAAAAAACAGCTTCGTTCCATGAAAAACAAAACTCTGACTTTTCACTTTTATCTGATTTTCTTCGCTCATAAGTATTCCTTAAATTAGAGTTCCGATGGAATATTCATCTGAAATGGAATGGGCCCATCGCTATCATCATCACCATCAATTTTAATTTGCAGTGTTTCAGCAAATGCCGCGGCAAATTGCATAATGGAATCTGCCACCTGTGCATTGCCTGTGGCATTTTTAAACCCTTGTGCCATCATGATAAAACTTTTATAATAAAAAGCATTCATCTCATGCACATTCATGTCTTTTGTCCAAATATCGAAGTTTGCCATATTCGACTCGATGCCTTCCCAAATGCGTATCTGTATGGCTTTGCAGTCTGATGAAACTGTACCGCTCTGGTCTGAATTATTCCAAACCACTTTTTCTGGAACACCATTTTCATCCATCACAATATGAAAATTTATACTTGCATCTGCACTCATTTCGTTTTCTTCTCCGGTTCTTCAATTTCTGTAATCAGGGTTTCGTCGCCAGTGGCCAGATCGACCTGACTGACGGTTTGAAAGCACATGTCTATTAGAGCATCATTATCAAGCTTTTCTTCTTCTCGTTCAATAAAATGCAGGGGTGAATTGGTAATCGGTGAGTCCGGCATAAAGACTGTGCAGCTATCCGCACACTCTATATTAGAGATCTCGAAGGTCTCGATATCGCGAGCTATCTTGACGGCAAAATCCTTGTCCATACCGAGCAGTGGACGCAGTACAAGCATATCAGTCGAGCGGTTGATCGCATGCAGATTGCGCATGGTCTGGCTCGCGACCTGGCCCAATGATTCGCCAGTGACGAGTGCTTCGAGATCTTTCATCAAGGCAAGCCTTTCAGAAATGCGAAACATTAAGCGACGGTAAAGTATGGTGCGGTATTTTTCTTCGCAGGTATCGCGAATGACCTTTTGCGCTTCTGCCAAATTGCAGGCGTAGAGCTTTCCGGGAATCTGGTATTTGTTTAATACGCGCGTTAACTCTGCGACTTTGGGCAAGAGTTCTATGGGCGTGTAGGGGTAACTATGAAAGGTTAAAAAGTCGAGGCGTGTACCGCGGCTCATCATTTGCCACGCTGCAACCGGTGAGTCAATACCGCCAGAGAGCAGTACCAAAGCCCGAGAACTACTGCCCGATGGCAAACCGCCGTAGGACTGTATCCGATCGAGGCAGATGATCGCATGTTCCGTGCGCACTTCAAGGCTGACCAGAAGCTCCGGATTAGATAGGTCGAGCTTTAGCTGGGGGTATTCCGATAATAGGACCTCGGCAAAGTGAATCTCAATATCCCGCGAGATGAGCGGGAAGCGCTTATCACCACGGCGTGCTTTCATACGATAGGGAATATCTGTTTGTCCTTCATACTTTTTTAAGAAGGATGGGAAATGTTCACGAATCGTCGCTTCGATTGCCTCCATGGTTGGTTCTGAATGCAGGCCAAAAGAAAATGAAACCAGGCCGAAGACCTTTTTTAAGCGCACGCTTATGCCATCGACCTGCTCAGGGGTGAAAGGCTCTCGGTCTTTTGAACGGATATACATGCGTCCGCGGTCGCTGTAGACTTTGATATCCAGCCCGGCGAGTTTGTGGCGCATGTTGTCTTTTAACTGGTTTTCAAAACGCTTACGATTTTTGCCCTTTAAGGCAAGTTCGCCATAGCGGCAAAGCACAATGTTATATGGTATATAGTCCATTTATTTTCCTGTAATAGTGTTGATCGTTTGGGTCGGATTGGCAAATAGCGCCAAGTAATAGAATCGCCCAAACGGCAGACAAAAAAACACTCATCCCCGCCACTGTCAACTGCTTGGAGAATATCTTATTAATTAGAGATATTTCTTAAATTTCAAATACAGAATAAATTGACCAGATAGAAAACGATATTATCTTGAATTTGTCAATTATACAGGGCCATCTAAATGGGACACGAATTTAATAAATCATTACGACAAAGAGATTCATGACTGAAGAGGACATTTATTTATTTGATTTGCAGGGATTCATCGTTCTCAAGAATGTGGTGAAAGACGAGTGGATCAAGAGTGCAAACAAGCGGCTGGACGATTTTGAGGTAATGGACCCTGAACGCTACCCGGAGCCACTGGTTCTTGGCACGCCCAAGACCGACGACAATCTCTATATTTCTAATATCCTCGAAGGCGGCTCCGAATTTGTTCCATTCATGGACATCCCAGATGTCCTTGGCACGATCGAACGAATAACCGGTGGCGGCTATCGCTTGAAATGAAACACTACGATATTGCAGCCTATATTTGGCCAGCCTACACTGGGGATGATACACGCAGTTTAATCTTCTGGCCGGATGGCATTGGCGAATGGCAATCTGTAAAAAAAGCAACAGCCCGTTACGAGGGGCATAACTGGCCGCGAAAACCGCTTTGGGGTTATTGCGATGAAGCCAATCCGGAAGTGATGGAAATGCAAATCGATGCAGCCGCTAACCATGGCGTCAATGTTTTTATTTATGACTGGTACTGGTATGACAATCGCCCCTTTCTGGAAAACTGTTTGAATGATGGTTATCTCAAAGCGAAGAACAATGATCGCGTAAAATTTTATTTGATGTGGGCAAATCATGATGCAAACTACACCTGGGACAGGCGTCTGTCGGATACAAGTCCGGACACAGTTGTCTGGAAAGCTGTAACAAACCGTCAACAATTTGAAACCGTTGCGAAGCGGGTCATCAGCCAGTACTTCAGTCATCCATCCTATTATCGTATTGATGATTGTCCGGTCTTTGAAATTTATGAACTTAGAAACCTCGTACAAGGACTCGGTGGAACAGGACAATGTATTGAGGCCTTAAACTGGTTTCGTGAAGAAACGAAGAAAGCCGGGCATCCCGGATTGCATTTGCAGTTATGCTCCTGGGGGTCCCATCGTAAAAATATGAGTGGTGTGGACGGGGCAACAGAAACAACAGTTTCGGAAGAACTTGATCAACTCGGTTTTGACAGCACAACGCATTATCAATATTGCCACTTCACAAATGTTGATCGGGATTATGCAGAGATCATGAAAGATGTAGAAAAAGAATGGGAACGCATGGATACGGAATTCAATGTGCCGTATTTTCCGCATGTTTCGATTGGCTGGGATAACAATCCGCGCTTTCAGAACTTCCGTCATGGCATTGTTAAAAACAATGATCCTGCGGCAATCGAAAAAGCCTTTCTTGCGGCTCGTGATTACGTTGATAATCACCCGGATCAGGCACCATTAATTACCGTTAATAGCTGGAATGAATGGACCGAGACGAGTTATCTGCAACCGGATGATCTATATGGCTACGGTTACCTGGAAGCAATCAAGCGCGTTTTTAAAGACAGTTAATTTTATTAAAAAACGAAGGAAAAGACTTATTAGATGCATCGGAGATTGAAAAAGCGAACTTTTCCCGTGGGAAAATCCGGACTTTATAAAGCTGTGATTACCGCTCACATTATGTCTCCTTTTTTAGTTTTCAAATGCCGAAATAATTGATCTGAGGAAAAACGATATTATCGTGGAGTTAGTATGGAACTAATTAATTGGGAAAATGAGGACGATTAGGAATGATAAATAAAGAATTAACTGCTGAAGAAATATTGACAACCATGGGTGAGCTCTACGCCACGTGTAAAACCTATAGTGACAGCGGGGTGGTAGAATCAACAATCTATAGCGATGACGACTACCCAGAAGTAAAAAGGGTGAACTATAAAACGGCGTTTAAACGCAATGACCGTCTTCGCTTTGAGTTTCACGAAGAGGGCTGCACTGCAATACTTTGGGCCAATCAGAAAAGCGCCAAAAGCTTCTGGCAAATTCGTGGCTTGAGGGAGTCCAAAGACCTGGGCGATCTCATAGATGAATTCACCCTGACAACATGCTTCTCTGCCCATACGGTTCCGAAGATGCTGATGTCAGGCGAGGTCATTGGCATGGCAGTATGTGATTTAGTGACCCCTGAAAAGCATCCGGATGAGAAAGTAGAAGCGGATGGTTCCGTTTGCTACCATATACAGGGTGGTTTTATACAAGGCACGGTGCTTTCGCTCTTCATTGATAAAAAAACATTTCTATTGCGGGCTGTAGAGAGCTTTCAGGTCTATAAAGACTTTGAAGTAAAATCCCAGACTTTGTATCATCCGGTGATTAATAAACCAGTCGATAAATCAGAATTGCCATTCAATTACCCACGGCATTAGAAGCCACTATTTTACTGGGCGATACTAATATCGCCCCACGGTAACAAAGGTGCTGCTTTCTCTGGGCCTCGAAGCCTCCGGCTCGAACAACGCTCCTACTTTCACTGGCCTCGAAGCCCTAATGGCACTTCCTTAAGGAGTAATATATCCATTTCTGTGAATACAGAAAGTGTCACCTTTGACTCTCATTTTCTCTCGTGGCTTGATCATAAATGGAAACTTTTGAACTCGCCTTTTCTGGCACCGAGGTTCGCTTC
>JABSQK010000845.1 GCA_013215875.1 Lentisphaeria bacterium | reverse complement strand
TTTAGATAAAGGTAATGGCGGGTTCCAGGAACAATTTTCTCACAAATCTTCAACAATGATTCTGCTTTTTTATCTTGAGGATCTTGATTCAATAGCTGATGAATAATATTCAGGCTCTTGTTGGCAATTGCCAGATCAGCTTTTTGTAATTCAGCAGGCGTCTTAGCCATAAGCGAACTAACAAACGTTATAAGAAGAATAATTATTTTACAAGTAGATTTCATTTCTACATCCCGTTAATACAGACGCACTATACCCTGAGCAAAAAAAATCTCAAGCATTCAGTTGAATCTAATTATATGAAAAAACAAAGTTCCGGAGACTTCAATTTCACTTTTTTCGCAAGAGCAGATAGAGCTGTTCTGGAGACATAAATCGAAAAACTACCCGTCCAAAAGCAATCTCACCATCCACAGGCAATTCTATATTTACCCCGGACTGTATTTCCCGGTCGTTTATGTATGTGAGATTTGTCGAATGACAATCGACTATAAAGTAACTGTTGTACTTTATTATTATTTTTGCATGACATTTGGAAATCGAATAATCGGCGATGATTATATCGTTATCTACATCACGTCCAATTGAAATTTCATTTGCCATACCATCCGTATCATGGCGTTTTCGAAGACAAAAAATTGCCCGAGATATACTGCTGCTTTTATTCCGGGCTGTTTCCGTTAAATCACGACTCTCAACTCCTCTCAATTGATTGCGCAATTCAGCCACACGAAATTCTATCGTTTCAGAATTTTGGTAATTACTCTCTTGAAGAATGCCATCATAAAGCTCTTTACCCACAAGGTATGGGTGCCGTGAATCTTCTACGAAATTTCGGATATCCTGAAATTGTAAGTATTCCTTAAATCCGTCATATTTGATTCTGCCCTTATTATCCACAAGTTCCAGTAGATTCTCTCGCATTGCCAGTTTTCCTTTATATACAATTTATTACGCATAAATTGTACCAATATTGATTAGGGGATTCCCTGAGCTGTAAATTTTAACTAATCTGAACTGGAGATCAGAAAGTATTTATTATGAGAAGTATGACACAGGTTCATTTTTTAGTGCAAATTGGCGGAAAATTGTTCTTATTTCAACTTTTCATTTACCGTATTTATCCAATATTTGTAAATCCAGGTTTCGCCCATTCCAAGAGGAGGATACCTCTCTACATCCCACCCACCATCTTTAAGCTCATTCAGCATTGACCAGCTTCTGTTTACATTAGTAGAGTGAATTATAACTGGGCATACAGGCTCTTTGGTTTTTAAGTACAGTGCGAAATCCAAGCCATCACCCGGATCAATGTCCCCATCTGTGACAAGATCATGATCAAGAGAAATTAAATCTACCCCCTCCAGGAATTCATCCACTTCAGCAATCATAGTATGGGCCTCTTTCCAAATATGCAACTCAAGGTTTTTAATACACTTTAGTACATCTCTAAACGCATCTATTCGCCCTGAATAATCTTCCAGTATGAGTATTTTCATATCGCTGCCTTATTTACTGAGAATTTTTATGGAGCGGTTAAAGAATTTCATTTCTTTTTCGAGTTTGTTGGTTTTACAGAAATTGGCAAGTTTCTTATATCTCTCAAGGGGTTTAGAGTTTACATTCCAGCTCAGTTTTTTTAAGCATACAGGACATAAGGCAAGCGGTGTATTATCAGATTCTGCCATATGGTTTGAGCCATTCATATTGCATTCATAGGTGATGCAATGTTTGAGTCCAAGGATATGCCCAGTTTCATGGGTCGCGGTCTTAATCGTGCGGCGTAGACAGGTGGCAAATTGCTTATCCGGATTTCCATTACGGTGAATCGACCAAACACCGATTCGTTCCCTTAAGGACGCCTGGCCATAGACAAAATTCCAGCCTTTTCCCGGCCAGAGGTCGGAGGAACAAAGAGCGATTACAGCAAGCGCATCTTTGGGGCGCCGAGGCTTCAGTATATTATATAATACATAAGTCGATAAAATTTGTTGGGTCCCAAATTGTTTACGTTTGTATTTAGGTGGTATTCTATTTACCGCCATCGGTTTCATTGCCTCCACTTTGCAATTAAAATACAGGGAAAGGTACTGTTTGCTCAACTCAGCGACCTTTAGCTGATTTTTACTAAAATCTCCAATTTGTTTAACGTAAATATATTTGTATTTCTTCCCTTTTTTCACTTTTACAAAACGCTGATATTCTAAAAATGACTGCCCCGCTTCCTTATGGGTAAATAACCAGTCGCTGCTGCCAGGGGACTTTTTACGCACATGAATTCCTGATAATTTATCAAATGGTTTTTTCAGTGATTCCTTGGCAAGAAGATTCGATCGTTTTTTATTAAATTCTCCCTGAGAAAAAATTAGCATCGGCATTAGAAAAAAAAGTGTTTTCATTTGTAAGTCCCTAATTTAGTAATTACTCTTCCTAAGGTAAAATCACTTAGGAGAAAAAGCAATGCTTAGCAAATTTATAAGTCTCTTCATCGTTCTTGTATTGCTTTCCTGCCAACCTTTTATAAAAAGAAAGCCCCAGTCATTAAGCAATCAATTGCCTGGGCCGAACTGGCAAAAAGTGGAAATGATCGTTACTGCTTATTGTCACTGCACAAGTTGTTGCGGCTGGGTGCTCAATGATAAAAAACAGGCCGTTTATAGTTATGGGAAAAATAAAGGCAAACGAAAAAAAGTTGCTTATACATCCAGTAGAGTTTATGTACAGCATGGTACAATCGCTGCTGACATAAGTATGCATGCCTATGGAACTAAAATGTATATACCTGGATATGGTCTTGGGGTCGTTGAAGATATTGGTGGGAAAATTAAAGGAAAGCATATCGATATCTATTTTACAAATCACCAAAATGCGCTCGAATGGGGTCGTAAAACGTTATCGGTTCAAATACTCAAACCATCAAGCTGAGCCATCTTTTTTATCGATGAGTTCATCCAATGAAGGTATCGAATCACGGGCACCTTTACGTGTACTTGAAATCGCTGCGACTTTTGAGGAAAATTTGAGGTTGTCAGTAAACCGATAGTTGTTCAATAACCCATAAGCAAAAGCCCCGTGAAAAATATCACCAGCACCCGTACTATCAATACTTTTAACATCTTCTGCTTGCATCCAATGGAAGCCATTGTCCCAATAAACCAGCCCGCGTTCACCTAGTGTAATGGCAACGTGCTTTCCATTTAGACTCTGAAGTTTCTCCAGCGCCTCCCGCAAATCTGTTTCCGATTCCATTGCAGATTCACAAAAATCTTTAGCGAACCGTTCAGAGACCAGGAGGTAATCGACTTTATCTGCGAGTAATACTGTTCCCTCACGAACTGAGCCTGCATCCAGAATTGTCAGAGCATTTGGAAATAGTTCCATTGCCTCAATTGATGCTTTCGGAATATGCCCGTCAAATAAAATGATTTTGGGATCTTCACTGGCGATGCTTATAAGGTTTTTCGGTTCCAGCTTTCTGCGACTGTTTATTATTGTTCGCGTTCCTGTTTCGGTATTTACCCAAACCATGGATACCGAACTGCTTTCACCAGGGTAAACCTCCAAGGCTCGTATATCTGTACCCACAGCTGTGAACTCATTTATAATCTGCTGGCCATAATGGTCATCCCCAATCGCACCAGAAAAGCCACAATCCACATGCCATTTTGATAATAGATATGCCGCATTTGCTGCAGGTCCCCCACCCGATTCAATAAATGATTCCACCTGGTATTTTGTATTTTCTAAAGGAAACTCATCCGCTGAAAAAATTAAATCATATACCGCATAGCCAACACATAATATATCCATAGATATTTCTCGACTTAATTAGTTTAGGAGACAGTATAGCTTCAGCTTCAGTACTTAAAACATAAAATGGACAATAAGGACAGTCGTCGTCTCAGCTTTATCCATCGAAGTTTCAGCGGTCTTATTCGTTTGTTTAAACGCACCAAGTACCGCAATCATAAGCGCCAAGGATACACCCAACCACTGGCGCTTGCTTATTTCTTCTTTCCAGACCAGTTTGGCAATGATAAGGTTTGCAACCACCGACAGGGCTGTAGTCATGGAGAAAAATAATGCTGGATTAATTTTTTGTAATCCATATACCAAAAAAAGCATCGCAAAAACATTCACCACGCCAATGGGTAATCCATAGGAAAGATCTTTTTTAGCCCACTTTTTTTTATGATAGAAACAATAGACAATATTCATAATAGCGGCAACTGTGAAAATAATCGCAATATAGGCAAGTCGGTACGTCGTTTTTTCTCCATAAACTTCGATCCTTTCGTGTAAAAGTAAGACCACGCCTATAACCAGGAAAAGAATAATCAAATCCGCCATTCCCCTGGCCTTCGTATTGCCTTTTTCCTTGGGACGAAGAAGGACCATAGCCGGTATAATGAGTGCTATGGCGATCCATTCAAAAGTACTCATATGATACTCAAAAAACAGCCACCCCGCCAAAATGGCTATTACGAATGCGCAGGACATGACAGATGTGGTAATCCCTACACCAACAGTCCGGTAGCAGCGAAAAATGAAAAGAAGGCTGCAGAAGAAAATGATACCGCTGCTGATACCCATGCATAATTCATACATATTTATGGGATATGCATTGCAGTAATACAGGATCCAGGAAAGCAGTGCCGCCATAATATAATTGCCTGCGGCAACGATTAATAATTCATCTGTACGGTCCTCGCTAAATCGCCAGGATTGCATAAAGAGAACAACTAAAATGGCATAGATGATGATATATATCATGGAAACTCGACTTAAATATTCACTTACTGGGTACTTTTAATTATGCACCAGCAGTAGTATAGTTGTGTGGTGGATACTTAAAACAAAAAAAGGAGAATATCATGCCATTAGTTCCAATGCGAATTTTATTAGACCATGCTGCAGAGAATGATTATGGGGTAGTCGCTTTAAATGTAAACAATATGGAGCAAATCCAGGCCATAATGGAAGCTGCCCAGGAAACGAATTCTCCAGTTATCATTCAAGCAAGTCGGGGTGCACGATCATACGCTGACGATAATTACCTGAGGCACCTGATGCTCGCAGCAGTTGAATTAAATCCCAATATACCCATTGCCATGCATCAGGACCATGGTAACTCACCGGCTACCTGCTTCAGTGCAATACAATTGGGTTTCACATCGGTAATGATGGACGGCTCATTAACAGAAGACGGAAAAATGCCTGCATCGTTTGAATATAATTGTGAGGTAACCCATAAAGTTGTTGAAATGGCCCATGCTGTGGGTGTTTCTGTGGAAGGTGAACTTGGTTGCCTGGGAGGCATAGAGGACGGCCATGGAGCGGGGCTCAGTGGCGAAGAAGCTTTGG
>JABSQK010000844.1 GCA_013215875.1 Lentisphaeria bacterium | reverse complement strand
CGGGCTCGGTGATTGTTTTGGGTTTTCCAAAACTCTCAACAATGGCAACTTCCGTTGTCCTTAGCTGAAAAAATGATAAGGGAAGGATGACAAATATTATCAATGCGACAACCAGTACAATTATATTAATCAATTTATTTTTATTCTTCATTCGTATCACCATCTGTTAGTTCGAATAGTTCTGCTTTATTTTGTTTCAGATCCACTGTTATTACCTGCTTGTCAATTTTACTGGCAATAACATATTTTTGAATATCGCGCATTTTTTCCAGGCGGTTTAGATATACCTGATTGCGAAAAATCTTTGGGTATTTCTTATAGAGATGTATAAGGTTTTCATAGGATTTTGCTTCTGCAGCGGCTATTTCTCTACGCTGGGTCCGGTAGGAACGTGCTTCACCCAGTAAGCGTTCTTTTTCAGAAAGTGCAGTTGCCATGTTCTTAAAAACTTCCCCTTCGGCTAGCAAAATTTGCTGTCGTTTATTTTCATGAGCAGACTGCAGGTCCCAGTAAGAGGGTACTACGTCTGCTGGTGGCTGCATACTACGGATACCCGCATAAACGATATAGATACCCAGATTATGCGCATTGGCTGCAATTTGCAGGCGTTCTTGTAAATCTGTATTTATCTTGTTTTTATCTGATTTATAAAGCGCATAAAAATCGCACGATGCGACAAATTTCACCAGTTCACGCCGACTGATAATCCGGAAGATGCCACTAGGATCCTGATTTGCATAGAGGTATTTTGTAATATCGTTTACCTTGTATTGGATGGCTAAATTCAGTGAAATGAGATTGCGGTTTAATTGGTCATTACCCTTGGATTTTGTCGCTGTAAGAAATAGTTCACCCTGCTTATTAGCATCGTCCTGCCAAAGTCCGGTCTTAGCACTACCCATACCAATATTTAAATCATGAATCTTTTGTGTATTTACACGATAGGCATTTTCTATGGGCCATGGTAATTTCACATGTAAGCCCGGCTGCAATGCGAGTATACGTCCTTTACTATCCTGCTCCGGTTTTCCCCATTTTTCAAGGACAGCCATTTCACCGGGATTGATATAAACAAAGGAACTGATGATAAGCAGCAGTACGAGCTGTACGGCAAGTAACGCTGGGATATAGCGAGTTATCACTTTTTGAAAAAGCTGTTCGTCGAGATTCAGGCCAAACTGATACTGAACTGTTTCAGAAATATTGTTAAACATACTTTTGGGTTGTGATAACAAACCATTCAAACGGCTTTCAAAAATGATGCGCAGTTCGGCATCTTTGTGGCGCGGACGATACCATTCCAAGATACTGGTAATTATTTTTTCTATGGCGCGTAAGAAGAGCAATGCAATTAGGATGCGACTAAAATAGCTGTCTATAAGAGCAGCCTTTTCCTGGTCGAGATCTGTTTGAACAGCACGAATTAAACAAGCAACCATTGCGAAGAAGGATAAGTAGGCCATGCCAATCAGCTCTGCTGCTACTGCTCGCAATTCGGCAATTTTGCCGCGATAAGCAAAGCCTGAAATGTAGCTACCCATCATATAAAATATGAATGATGCAATCAGCAAAAATGAGACAAGTACTTTCGAGATTGACGCGGCATAAATTTGTTTCTCTCCAGTCTGCTTTAAAAGATACCAGGCCAGGACGAATTCGCCCAGTGCTATAGCGATTGCCAGTCCAGGAAGAAAGTACTTTTCGAATTGCTTAAGATTACGTTGTTTTACATGACTTTGCTTTAGATCTGTGTCGAAGAGCGCATTGTCAGTATCATCGCTCTCATCAAGTGCCTCTTGTTCTTCCAGAGCCTGACGACGAATAATGCAATAAAAATAACTGGCAAGTCCAATGAATGAAGCCACAGCAGCGTAAGCCGCCAGCACTTTTACCGCTATGCCTTGTTCGCCTCCAATGGCCAGCAAAAAGAAAAGATAGCCCAGGCCTGCAATGGTAGCAGCCAGGCAAAGCTTTTCATATTTTTTATAATTATTCGGCACCGTAAATTTCCCTGCGATTAAATAAATAAGTTGTTACAGACAATGCCGCTATGGTATATAATACAGCATGCAAAGCCGTGTGTCCGAGGTAGCGCATGTAGCCGCCTGCATGAAGGTCGTGTGTTTCTGCAAGTTTATCAGATACCCAGTAAATCTGCCAGTTGGGCAGCACGGCTTTCAAGCACTGTGAAATAGTTTCGGGCATATTAAGACTCAGTACGAGATAATTCGACACCATACCCACAGCAAAAATAATCAGCGCTGCGGTAAAGACAAAAGCCGTTTGGCCTTTTATAGCAAAGGGAAATAAAACGGCTGAAAAAAGAATCAGGGAAAAGAATATAAATACAGATCCCATGGCACATTGCCAGTTTACATCGGAGCCCCAACCCTCTTTCGCAGTAAAGCAATTTAATACAAAAGACAATGAGAAGATGACTAAAATTGCAATATTTGCCTGCCAGACATACCAACCGCCCATGAAATAATGTTTGAGGCCCATCAATCCAAGGGCAACTAAAATGGAGGCAAAATAAAGAAAGAGCCCGGCTGAATCAATTCGACTTGATCCGAGGTCTCGAAGAATACGTGTCATCCACAGGCAAGCAATTGTCAGCGTTGCATGATAAACAAATATTGCTGCGATAAGACCGGTCCATTTTCCCAAAATAAGCGATAAGCTGGATACCGGACGACTCATGAGTACCGACATGGCCCCCTGCTGTAAGTCACGGACAAAAACGGAAACGATGCCAAGGGCAGTTGCGGCGCAACCGGTAAGAAATATTAATGCCAGACTCTGATCACGCACCAGGCGCATTGCGCCACCGCCATAACTCGGCAAGGTAGCAAAAAAGGCCATTGAGACCAGACCAAGCAGGATCATGATTAAAAATACCGGATCGCTCAGTGTGACGATGAAGGAATTTTTGCTGATCGCGAAATATTGTCGCCATGAGCGTATCATGCAACTGCCTCAAGAAGAGACAGCATATCTGCGGGATGGCTTAT
>JABSQK010000843.1 GCA_013215875.1 Lentisphaeria bacterium | reverse complement strand
TACAGATAATGAATTTCATATCGTCTCCAATAAATTCCTGTATTGCATGCTACACCTATCAAAAAGTTTTTTTAAGTACAATCGTCTGTCTTTAGAATACATCCATGAATTCATTGAATTATAAATCCCGGAAGCGGTGCTTCAATATAGCAGAATCACATTGGGCATTTTTCTGCCATATACAATTTTTTCAATCTCTGCTAATGATAGCTGCTCAGAAGTTCTTCGGAGTAACGATAGTTGTTTCCCTCTGACTCCGGATTGTAAGAATAGATAATGGCCCGGCGTACCCGTTCGCTTCGGTTTGCTTCGGAGGCATGCGGCGTGAAGCTGCTAAAAATCAGTATATCACCCTCTTCCATAATCATATCGAGCGGCGCGATGCCGGTGACCCGGTCATCACTAATAGTGTGGTCTGGTCCGTCATCTGTAAACGTCAGCTCCCCGCATCTGTGAAGACCCGGCAGGACTTGCAGACAACCATTTTCAAGGTCGGAGCGATCGATATGTACAAACACCGAAACGATTGATTGGGCAAACTCGTTCCAGTAGGATTGATCCTGATGAAGCTTGAAGGCACTGCCCGTACGCGGTGGCTTGAAATTTATTTTATCCTCAAAAAGAAGCGCTTTTTCGCCAAGAATCTTTTGCACGGGCTCCATAATGCGTGGATCGCTGGCAAGCTCCTCAAACACCGGACTCAGGTCGATCAGGGGCTCCACCAATCGCAAGCAGTAGGCGCCATCATCCTTTTCCGGCTCGATCTGCAAGCGGGGTTTTCCGGGTTCCAGCGGGCTGACGCGCAATTTCAACGCTTCGGCGGCGTCTCGGTATTGGTCAATTTCTTCGCGGCTAAAGAGTCCTGGCAGAGCCACAAAGCCATCCCGGTGATAAGACGCTAATTGTTCGTCCGTCAGGTAATTCATTGTTCGTCCTCTTCTTTGTTGGTCCCTAAGTAATATCAATCAGATCATAAATGCGAGTCTTGTTCTCGAGACGGGGTGCGAGTATCAAGTCGTGCTCCCATTCCTTCAGCATTCTGCGATGATCTTTTACGATATCGTCATACGTTTCGTCAGTAGCCAGGTTCTTCTGTTCACCCGGATCTTCCTGCATGTCGAAAAGCATTTCCGCGTTGGTCTGAAAATAGCGAATATACTTATAGCGTTGCGAACGCAGCATCATAGTGGCATCCTCAATATTTTCAGTCATCTGAGCCGGATAGGTACTGTGCGATGCCAGATACGAACGCCATGGCTCATCTTTCCCTTCAAGCAGTGGCCGCAGACTTCGGGCGTGGGTTAAGGTTGGCGACGGAATGCCGGCAAAGTCACAGAAGGTCGGCATCAGGTCAATGCTCGATACCAGATGGCTGCTATCGCGAACATCGCTTTGAATCAAATTCGGATTGCAGAAAATCAGCGGCACCTTGACGGCTTCATTGTAGAAAAAATCCTTGCGCACCATGCGATGATGGGCCAGTCCTTCCCCATGGTCCGAACTGAAAACGATCAGCGTATCGTCAGTCAGACCGCAGTCATCCAAGGACTCAAGCAGCCGGCCGATTTCCCCATCGACCATTTCAACCATACGATAATAGTTCCACAGATAATAACGCCACTGCAACTCATCCCAGTCGCCCCAGGCCGGCTGCATATGCTGATTGCGCATTTGCAATAAAAGTGCTGGTTCATGCTCACCGGGCTCAAAATTTGCTGGCAATTCCGGCAAGTCGTCAGCAATCTCAGGATAGCGTAGTTCGTGTTTGTTAATATTAATGTGTAGCCACTGACACATATCGTGAGGTTGGATTAATGACGCGACCATAAGAAACGGATTCGTATCGGTTCTGTTACGCAGCCAGGCATCGCAAGCGCGGATAACCAGGGCATCGCTGGGATTGCCCATGTGGTCTGTCCCGGTAGCGATAACGTCGAAGCCCGCAATGTCTTTTGTATGACATTCAGGAACATGCCACTTTCCGGCATAGACCGTGTCATAATCGCTGTTTTGCTGAAACCACTGGCCCATATTGGGGATCGACGAACAGATTTCGCCGCCTTTCTTACCATTTAGCCAGACTCCGGTTTCTGTCGGCATTCGCCCGGTAAAAATGGACCCGCGTGACGGTGTGCAGATCGGGGTCGCGCAATGGGACTCACGAAAGCTGACGCCATTCTTCAACAGACGATCCATGGCCGGCGTCTTCACATGTTCGCAGCCGCCAGCCCGGATGGTATCCATGTGCTGCTGATCGGTCAGGATAAAAAGGATGTTTGGTTTTTCCGTCTTTTTTGAAATGGATCGCGCGTTTTTAGGAAGCGACTTCTGCGGCTCGTCGACCT
>JABSQK010000842.1 GCA_013215875.1 Lentisphaeria bacterium | reverse complement strand
TTGCCAAGCGGGCGCGACCACATGCCGAGTTCACAGCAGCGTTTTGCTACATTTATGGCTACTTTTTTGGCTGGATCATAGTCGATCATTTGTTGGGGATCCTGCATAATCTCGAGTCCCAGCATTAATCCACATTGCCTAATATCAGCAATATGCTTGAGGGTTTTAAATTCATGCAGCTTCTCTGTTAGAAATTCAGCCATGAGCTGCACATGGTTTATTAAGTTGGACTCTTCAAATAATTTGATACTTGCTAAGGCGGCAGCGCATCCCAATTGATTACCTGTGAAGGAATGCCCATGAAAAAAGGCTTTCATTTCGCTATGCTCGCCGAGAAAAGCCGTGTAAATTTCATCTGTGGTCAGAGTGGCAGCCAGGGGTAGGTATCCACCAGACAAGCCTTTGGCTGTGCAAAGGATATCGGGTTGGACATCCTCGTGCTGGCAGGCGTACATTTTTCCTGTTCGACCAAAACCCGTTGCTACTTCATCTGTAATGAGCAAGGTTTTGTATTTCCGACAGAGCTTTTCCACATCTTTGAGATAGCCGGGAGGCATCATGATCATGCCTGCTGCTCCTTGCACCAGGGGCTCGAGAATGAGTGCGATGGATTCGTCTTTGTTTGTCTCCAAAGCCTCTTCCAGTTTATCTAAGCAATGTGTATAGCAGTCATCGCTGGACCCATCAAACCGAAATGCATGCGGGTAGGGGACAGAAACAGTGTCAAATAGAAGGTCTTTGAATACATCATGAAAAATAGCCATTCCGCCAGCGCTGACAGCTCCAATGGTATCGCCATGGTAGGCATTTTCCATTTTAATAAGCGTCTTGCGAGGGCTCCCTTTAAGTTGCCAATATTGATGGGCGAGCTTGATGGCAATTTCTACAGCTTCGGATCCACTATCTGAATAGAAGACTTTATTTAAGCCATCGGGGGTAATCTCCACAAGTTTTTCAGCTAGTAAAATGGCCGGCACATTTGATTGGCCGAGCAGGGTGGAATGAGCGACTTTTCCCAGTTGTTCAATAATTGCCTTATTTATCTCCGGGTGTGTATGCCCATGAACATTCACCCATAAGGAGGAAATACTATCGTAGTATTCTTTGCCGTTCACATCGATGAGTTTTATGCCTTCTGCACGCTCTATGACAATGGGATTTTCAGAATTGTAGTCCTGCATTTGGGTAAAGGGATGCCAGAGGTACTGACTGTCCTTGGAGCGTAGTGTTTGGTAATCCATATAATTGGACTACGGCGCTCTAAATGGCCCGGGAAACATGCCATCTGGAAATGTCATGCCGTTATTCTGGAGAATTCCGCTGGCGTTGAGGATGCCAATTGTCGAATAAAATATGAGCACAATTATAAATGCCACGATAACGTAAGTGATTGGACTCAATCCCTGTTTAATGTAGGTACGTGTCGGACGCCGTGAACCACTGCTGCGTTGTTTCTTCATATTCTTTAATGTCTTGGTATTGCGCATTTGAGGTCGTTTTGATCGGCTAGATTTTGGTTCCTGATTGATCCTGGAAATTGTTTTTTTGAGTGCGGTGATTAAGTCTACCCAATTTTGATATCTGCCATTTGGATCTTTATGCATCATTCGCATAATAAGATCGTTTGAATATCCACTAAGGTCTTCATTAACAGAGCCGGGGGGTATAAGGGGAGAATTCACAAGTTGCACCATGACATCCATGGAATCCTCACCATCAAATGCGGTGCGTCCTGATACCAGGTGATAAAGCGTTGCGCCTATGGCATATTGGTCTGAGCGCCAGTCCAGGTCCATATTGCCTTTTGCCTGCTCGGGGCTCATATAATAGGGTGTACCCATTACAAATTCAGATTTTTCGGCATTGGCTTTTGAGACCATTGCGATTCCCAGGTCCATCACCTTAATAACATCATTTTGGTCGATCATTATATTGGCGGGTTTTATATCACGATGCAATAAGTTGAATTTATCCCAGGCATATTGCATTGCTTCACAGACCTTGATGCAATAGGACAATGCTTCTACTTCATCCATGACTGATTCATGTTGAATTTTGCTTTCGAGGCTTTGCCCATTGATGTATTGCATAGCCAGATAGTATGTATTATTGAATTCACCGGCTTCATATGCAGTAACAATGTTTGGATGATCAAGCTGAGCTAGTATCCTTACTTCATTTACAAATTGCTCAATTGCATCGTCATTTTCAGAAATAAAGTTAGTAGGAAGTATTTTAAAGGCGACCTCACGATCCATCGAAATCTGATTTGCCAGAAAAACCTCTCCCATGGAACCTTTGCCCAGCAGTGGGCCAAGCTCAAAACCGCTAATGACGTCACCCTGATTGAAATCCTTGCTTGTGCTCTCATCCTGAGCGTCAACTTCGTACACTTCATTTGTGTCTTCTATCTCATACTCAGCTTCGTCTTCTTCAGGTTTAATGTATCTTTCGGATTGCTCAAATATTTCTTCATTTGCAGAGTTTGTGGCTTCAGTTACCTGGGCAATAGGAATGTCATCTGTTGAGGGTGTTTTTACGTATCTTTCGCCTTGTTCAAAGTGTTCCACATTGGCGCTGACCTTAGCTTCACTTACTTGTGCAACAGGTATTTCACCTTGGTCTGCTAAATCCGCATCGTCCTCCTCGAAATTCAAATCGAGGTCCAGCGCCATTTCGTCAAGATCAATATCACTCAGATCAATGTTATCTGTATCAACCGAAACCGGGCTTGGCTCTTCAGATATTTTGGGAACTTTAAGGCTTTCTTTGCAACTAGGACAGATCATTGTAAGACCTGCAGATCTCAGATCTGCATCAATGAGACTGTCGCAGCCGTGGCATGTGAAAGAAATATAGTTATCAGTTGTCATTATTTATAATTTTCACTTAACATTACTAACGTATTTGAAGGCAAAATATTATAGTTGTAAATTAATGTAATGGAAAACGTTTTAGAAAAAATCCTTAAACCATGAAAAATCAGCGTTCCACCAGGCATTTTCCAGCTGGATAGCCTCATTTAACAATGCGTCATATTCCACTTTCGGAATGTCAATTGCCCCGAGGCTAATCAAATGTGCAGTGGTGTACTGTGTATCTAAGAGGGCGAATCCGTGCCTTTTCATTGATTCAACCAGTGCACATATTGCTACTTTAGATGCATCGCGACTCTTATGGAACATGGATTCGCCAAAAAAGGCGCCTTTGATGCAAACGCCATATAAGCCCCCGACAAGTTTTCCATCTTCATAACATTCCACACTGTGGGCAAACCCAAGCCTGTGGAGTTGCGTATACGAATCGATAATCTCCTCACTAATCCAGGTTTCATCACTGCTTCCTCTCTTTATTGCACATTCCCTCACTACAGCCTCAAAATTAGTATCTGATAGGATAGCAAATTTTTTTGATTTTATTACTTTTTTTAAGGATCGAGACATGTGAAAGTTATCGAGAGGAATGATACCTCTTGGGTCCGGGGCATACCATAGTATGAGATCATTCATTTCTGGCGAAGCCATGGGGAATATTCCCGTTGAATATGCTTGTAGCAGGACTTCCGGACTGAGTTCAGGATTCATTCGAGATCAGTCGCAGGTCATGAGGTGATTTTTCGACGCGAAGTACAGAGCCAAAGCTGAAGGCAATTTTTTTATGTGAGCCATCAATATAGATCATGCCTTCGCGCATTTTAGATTGAATAATGAGTGGGTTACGAACCATCGCACCTTTTAATTTGTATGACTGACCACTTTTATAATAGAGCTCTCTGGGCAGATATTGTATGCGCCTGGATCCCTCTTTCATGATTTTACCTCCGGCAGAGAGAATCCCTCCTGTGGAACCAGAAGGTGTACTTAGCCAAAGGCCAGAGCCCCTTTGCAACTCTTTTTCCTGTTTATTTAGCTCCAATATGTAACGACTCATGGCAGCAGGTATTTGATGTGCAATAAGAATGTCATTTAATGGCAGAGTTTTTAAAACCTTTCCATCCAGTGTCATTTGCATGCGCAATAATTTTTTTATGGTGGACGTCCACCATAAAAAAATTATTGCGCATGCAAATGACACTGGATGGAAAGGTTTTAAAAACTCTGC
>JABSQK010000841.1 GCA_013215875.1 Lentisphaeria bacterium | reverse complement strand
TCAATCCGCGCCTAATGTTTGCCGGAGTCGCCTGTATTGGCACTTTTCCCAATGAAAATGCCGATTCAGAAAAACGGATGATTTGAAAGCTGTCATCCCCATTGAGTCCTTTTAAGCAGCGACGCATCGCATCTTTTGCCTTATCTAATGGTTTGCCACGCATGCTTCCTGAGCAATCGACAACAAAAATCATTTCGCGGGGCTGGCGTTTTAGATACTTCATCTCCTTTGGTGGTAAAAGCATGAGACTAAAAATCTTTTCGTCATTGCTGTTTTTATCGATGAGTAAAGCAGATTTCAATTTTTTGCCGCTCACGGTATATCGCAAAATGAAATCGCGATTGGGTATCCTGTCGATCGGTTTTAGAGCCAATGATACTTTTTGAGGATTGTTAGCATTGCGTGCTATGTCAATTACATGGCTGCTGCTGCGGACATTTTCAATTTCAACGCCTGCATCAATGTCTAAAGACAGTTTGATTGTATGACCACTGCGTTGATTCGGTGCAAGATACTTCACCATAACTTCATCTATGGACTTTGCTCCCTTACCCCAGGTACCGACTTTTATTGGGTCCTTTGATCCGGGAGGATTAAAACGAGGGCCTACCACCATTGGGAAGACAAATTCGTATTCACCCTCTTCAAACTTCAGGGTATTGAAATAAGTGATCTGTATGTCAATCTCTTTTTGCGGCTCAATATTCGCTACTTTTTGAGTGAAGATATTTGGCCGTTCCTGAGTCATCAAAGCGGCGCGATAGCCCTGCCTGCGAGCTTCCTTATAGATGCGTTTGGCTTCTTCCTTTTCTCGGATGATACCGCGGATACGACGCTTACCAATGATCATGATAAAATCCGTAACTGCTGAATTCTGTGGCAAGGGAAAAATATAACTTGCTTCGATTTTTGTATCGTAAGGATTTTTATATTTCTGCGTAACAAATACCTTTGCCACATAGCCATCAACTTTTCCTTTAACAATTGTTTGGCTTAAGGGAAGGGGCACAAATTCTTTCTGCTTATTTTCTCCCGGCACTTCAATAATGAGTGACGCTCGATATGCTTTTGTATCTTTCTTTGCTGCTTCTACGCCTGATTTTTCAATGATCCATACATCATCAGAATACGAAATTCCGACGAGATCTGATACTATATATAAGCCATTGAAATTCGCATGTGGAGCTGGAATAAGCCACGAGTTTTGTATATGATTTACTGATCTGCAGCTAAATATAATTAAACCCACTGCTGCAAGAAGCATTATTCGTACGATATTTTTCATTTTTTCTCTCCTTCAATAATTGTAAATTTAGTTTTTAGTTTTTTCCCTTGAAACGTTGCAGCTATTTTCTCTAAAATATTAAATTTAATATTTTGCCCGGCCCTTATTTGAAGGTGCAAACGAGCGATACGCCCTTTGCCATTTTGAATTCCAGTTTTGCCCGTATCGTAATTAGCCAGAATAATGGTTCCAGCCTTCATTCCCCTTGTATCATAATAAGGAATTTTTTGAGAGTTTTTTTCACTTCCCTCAATTCCTACGATAGTGACGATGTCTTTAGCGTATGTGAGTTTAAGCTGCCAGGCTGTGAGGGTTTCGGTGGATTCCGCAAAAATATCCACATAAACGAAACGTACATCACTGCTTTCTTCTTCAGCATTTACATTGAAAATAAATAGAGTAAGGAAAAGACAAAGTAATACTTTCATCATTCGTCTCCCTTTTTTAACATCACAATCGACGCGGTAAACTGTTGCAGATCACCCTGGTCTATTTGCTTGTCATTATTGAGATCTTTTAAATCAGCGGTATTGCCACTTTCGAGTTTCATTGCCATCAGGTATGCATCAACAATATTGACCGATTGATCTTTGTTCAGGTCCATTGGGTCCTGCTTCACCACGACAGGGTTCTTATGGGAAATAGTCCCCACCCCAGGGGACCACAACGAAACAAAAGTTATGAAGATTACTGCCGCTGCTGCTGCGAGCAGGTATTTGTATTTATTCTTAGAACGATAGCGAGTATTTATTTCGTTTGATTGGATAGCGATCATGGTAAGGATCTCTTCATTCTTTTCTGCTGGGATCGCATCAAATTTCAGATCGAAGCTTAATTCATCGGCGACAGATTCCAGGAACTCGAGTTCAGCAGTGCAGTGTTCACATGCTTCGACATGCGACTTTATATGGAGATCTGCCTCGCCCTTTCGGTAGGCTTCCAGTTCGTCAATGCTTGCATGTTTATCTGTCATAATTTCAATCTCATTTTAATATTAAGCGTATGGAAATGCCAAAAGGTTCACGGTTTTGTAAAAAAAAGTTATTTTCGTATATTTTTCAATTTATTGAGGCCATTGTGGAGGCGGGATTTCACTGTTCCCAGGGGAATATTCAGTTTATTTGCTATCTCATTTAGTGAATGACCTGAAATAAAGCGCATTAGTAAGACCTCGCGATAGTCTTCTGAAAGTTCAGAAACAAGCTCGCCAATATTTTCAAATGAACGACTATCATTTGCAGCATACTTTGATTCATCCATGCTATCGAGATTTTCCGTTGTTTTCCGTTTACGAATGAGATCGATCGATTTATTTCTGACTATTGGGTAGATATAAGTGGTAAATCGGCAACTGAGCTCAAATCCCGGAAATTTCTTAAAAAAGTAGCGAAAAACATCCTGAGTGATTTCTAATGCATCTTCATGATTATTGCAGCATTTGAACGCCAGACTGTATATCCAGCTCTTATAACGGTTGTAGATACATTCCATTGCATCCTGATCTCCGCGCTGGATCGCATCAATTAATTCCTGGTCTGTTTTATCGGTCAATATTCAACCCCAAATATTTCATAATGCACTTTAATCTAAAACGAACAGATATGAACATAGTAGAGAAAATTTAGCTGCTTGATACAGAAACTCAACTTATTTTATTAAGGTAAGGTCGCCCAGGTCGTAGGCCTAATGGCACTTCCTTAAGATTATCCCTTACTTCGGGTTCGCGCTCGGAGAGCCCGACCTACTTAATAGTTAATCGTTTAGAATGCCGGATAAAAATTTCGGGCCAGAGGCCATGATGCCCGGTCGTCAATTCTTAGTGGTTTCACTGCGCCATTTTTTGATTTCGGCGAGGAATGGTTTTATTTTTTCTTTTGAGCCCGTGCCAATGCCTTTGATGCGCAAGGCTTCAGCAAAGGTAAGCGGTTTCTTTTCAGCCATTCCCTCTAGAACGCTATTATGAAAAATATGAAAAAGTTTGCGGTGTTTTTTGGTGGCAATTTCTTCGCGGAGCGCACGTAGTCGTTCGTATAAATCATCACCCGCCATAGATGACTTTTTTTCTGGACTCTCTTTTTTCTTTTTCTTTTTTTTATGAACTCCTCGACAGCTGTCACAGATACCACACGTCCAGCCATTGGCAGCTTCACCAAAATATTCCAACATAAATACCTGGCGGCATTTTTCTGTATCGGCATAATTTATCATATCCATCAGGCGGCCACGTTCGAGGCTTTCGTGTTTCTTCATTTCTTTAAGATCGAGTTTCGGCAAGCGTAATTCCGGATCTGGAATGTGAACCCCGCGGCCCGTAAAAGGACGGTCCCAGTCGAAAACATCTTTTTTTAGAAAACTGATAACCTTTTGGATTTGATCGGTTTTCAAACCTGTAACAACAGTGAGATTATGCGGATGGACTTCGATACCTTCAAGCAACTTTTCCGTGCCAAAATAATCAACCATGCGTTTGATAAATATGCCCCGTTGGCTTTCAGGCGGATAAAGCATAAGGGGATCCAGGGTTCCCCCTTTTAAGCGAAGTGTGCCTTTATTGCTATCGCGATTACCACGTTGCAGCAAACTTTCCCGCTCAAGTACCTTCAATGCAGTGCTAATTTGCATGTCGCCTTTTGAGCCGGGCACAAGTTGAGACAGTTCGTCGAGGGTCATCTCTAAAAATGCGCCGTGCGTTTTTGACAGGCTAGCGACCATATGCCAGGTGGCACGTATCATCGCCTCGGGAGGATGACTCATTTCTATAAAAAACTCGTGAATATTCTGGTCGTACTTCCGATAGAGCAGGATGCATTCTGCTGGTTTATTGTCACGGCCTGCCCGCCCTGCTTCTTGATAGTAGGACTCCAGCGAGCCGGGAATGTTGTAATGAATCACCCGTCTGATATCCGCCCGGTCAATACCCATGCCAAAGGCATTGGTTGCAACAATTACAGGCGACTTCATGCTCATAAAAAGTTCTTGTACATCTCTGCGGTCCTGGTCTGGCAAACCAGCATGGTAGCGCAGGCAGTTAAAGCGCTCACCAATTTCATCGACTGCTTTTCGAGAAGACGCATAAATAATGGTCGGCATTTTTTCGCTTAGGAGATTATTTAATGTTGTATCTCGATAGGCTTTGCTATAGCATTCTATAACCCGGAATTTCAGATTGTCGCGTTTAAACCCCGTAACAAACAAGTCCATTTCAGGCCGCTTTAAGACCTCTTTAATATCTTCACGCACGAGATTGGTGGCAGTGGCCGTAAAGGCAGTGACTTGTTTGACATTCATCCACTCGACAAAGTGTCCGATCTTAGCATAGTCAGGCCGAAAGTCATGGCCCCATTGACTGATGCAGTGGGCTTCGTCGATGATTAGCATTTCTGGGGGAAACTCTTTAACAAAGCGTTTGAATGCCTCACTGCGAAAGCGTTCCGGAGCAATGTAGAGCAATTTTAATTCTTTATTTTTGAGGCGTTTTTCCACCTCAATCCGTTCAGATGGCATGAGTGTGGAATTGATAAATGCTGCTGGAATGCCTTTTGCTAATAATGCATCGACCTGGTCTTTCATAAGAGAGATTAACGGTGAAATGACAATGGAGTATCCGGGTTTGATCAATGCGGGCAATTGGTAGCAGAGGGATTTTCCCGCACCGGTAGGCATGATGACACAGATGTCTTGTGAATTTAAGATATCGCGCACGACCTTTTCCTGGCCCGGGCGAAAGTTGTTAAATCCAAAATATTTGTCTAGGGCTTTGTTTACTTCATCATCCATTTAGTAATATGCGCATGAATAAAAAAGTGCAAGATTAATAGTGAATTAGTGCTGATGTTTGCTGCACTCTTCGCAATTAACCCAGCCCGAGTCGCCATCGGTATAATGTTCTTTTTTCCAGATAGGCAAGCGGATTTTAATCTCATTGATAATGTATTGGCTGGCTTCAAAAGCGGGTCCGCGATGCGCTGCTGAAACGCCAACCCACACTGCGATATCAGTTAATTGAAGGTGTCCGATACGATGTTCACACAGAGCCGCATAGATTTCATAACGCTCTAATGCCTCATGGATAATGCAGTCTCCCTCTTTCAAAGCGAGACTTTCATAGGCTTCGTATTCAAGCGATTCGACTTCCCTGCCTTCATTGTGGTTTCGTACCCAACCCTCAAATGAGACAAAGCCACCGGCTTCTTTTTGTCGCACTTGGTCCTTTAAGCACTGCTCATCAATCGCTGAAGATGTGAGTGTAAACATGCTCATCCACCCGCTACCGGGGGAATAAAGACGATGGAATCACCATTTTGCATAAGATATGACCAATCAACAAATTCGTCATTTACGGCTACTTTTAAATGGGGCTGAGCAAGACTTAACTGGTGGGTCTCTTCGAGCATTTTATAAAGCTGTGCGGGTGTTTCCAGTTCTGTATCAATGGTTTCCGTGGAAAGCCCCCGCTCTTCACGCAGCTTCGCAAAATAATGAATTGTCACAGAAAGCATCTTATGCAGACCCGTTTAAATATTTTGTTAGGGGTATTTTTTTCATTTGTTTGATCCATATAGCCAATTTGTGTTATAGTATAGAGCTAATAACCCATATATATAGTTTTAATCATAGAATAATGGCAATCCTAAAACAGCTTTACTTAAATAATTTTCGCAACTTTGAAAGTCTCGACATCGAGTTTTCGGCAGGTATTAATGTGTTTGTCGGTGACAACGGCCAGGGTAAAAGTAATTTGCTCGAGGCGGTGTATTTCCTATCGATTCTACGGTCGTTTCGTACAAATAAAGTTCAAAATATTTATCGCTGGGATACGACAGATTTCATTATTCGAGGCCAGATAAAAAATGCGTCCGGAGAGGAAAAGGCTGCCTTGCAGTACAATTCTCAAAAGCGGCAGTTGCGTCTGAATGGTGAACCCGTGAACAAGGCGAGCGATTTTATTGGTCGATTCTTTGCGGTGGCATTTGTGCCAGAGGATATCGAACTTGTAAAGGGGTCGGCTGGCGATCGGCGACGTTTTCTTGATATTACACTGACCCAACTTTATCCAGATTACTTGAGTCTATTACAAAACTACGATAAGGGACTGAAGGCGCGAAACAAACTCCTGCGAAAGGGAACTGCATCGCTTGCACAAATACAGGCATTCGACCAGGTGATAATCCCCAAAGCGGCGGCAATCATCAATTACCGACGGGAATTTTTTGGGGATTTCAAAGAGAAGCTAAATACATCTGCCCATGAATTACAGGCTGAGGGGGATAAATTGAAGCTTAAATACGAACCCTCAATCAGCTTTCCTAAAAATAATGGCGACCTTATTGAGCATATTCAAAACCAGTTTACGGCATCCCTGGAAAAGGATTTTCAGCGCGGCATGACTCAAGCGGGTCCCCACAGAGATGATTTCCAGGTGCTGCTGAACGGGCGGCAATTACACCGCTTTGGTTCGGAAGGCCAGTGCCGTCTTGCAGCTATATGCATAAAGCTGGCAAAAGCATCTTTCCTGCTCGAAGAAAAAAACGAAAAGGAGATTATTTTGCTTGTTGACGATGTGATTGGCGAGTTGGATAATGAGCGTCTGAGCGCTTTTTATAAATCCCTGCAGCGGGTCGACCAGGTATTTCTCGCATGCACTTCAGAAGAGCATGTTCGAAATCTGGAAATTGATCAAATTTATTACGTAGAAGATGGCCAGATCACTAAAGAGAGAAATTTACCTTAAGCTTCTTGATACTCAGCTCAAACTAACTAATCTATACCCCACTTTATGTCGCGGGATAGAGCAGTCCGGTAGCTCGTCAGGCTCATAACCTGAAGGTCATAGGTTCAAATCCTATTCCCGCAACCAATAAAAGGCGAACATTAATGTTCGCCTTTTTTGTTTTTTGGTGTTATGTTTATCTTTAAGCAATTTATAAAGGTATTTTATGTTATTCAGGTGCCCAAACTGCTCCGTAAACAATGAAGTCTTAGCGCTATCAAAAGCGCGTCGTGAGATCACATGTGTAAGTTGTAAAAAAGTGTTCTTCTCTGATGATGATAAAAATGAAAGCCCTCCCGAAGATGAAAGTAAATGTGACACCTGTGGTCGTGATTTAACTGACTCAGGGGCTTGTTTGAATTGTGGAACGCAAACCCAAATACCCATTCCTAAACTTACAGAAATAATAGAGTCTCCGCCAAATATTAGAAAGAAATCCAAAACAAAATTTATCATTCCTGCAGTTGTTCTTATTGTTGTTCTTCTTATTGCTATCATTGCAGTTGTCATATCAAATAAGAAAGACGTTGATGAAACTGTCGATGAGCCAACACCTGGCCAAAAAGGATCCGAAGAAACCAATAAATGGGATAACGGTGGCGCTATTGAGGAACTCAGTTATGTTCCGCCGAAACGTATGAGCGACTTCCCATGGCTTGTCACGGGAAAAGTAAAAAACTTTACCGTTTCTGATGATCAAAAACTTATTCGGTTTGAAGATGAGAGTGGCCTGATCTTTAATGGCGAGATCGTTCTGGAAAAATATGATGATCTCGCCATTCCGAAAAATCGTAATACGATATTTTATACCCTGTTTGACGATAATTATGATCTTGAAAAATACCTTATCATCCGCAATGCAAAAATAAAAAATAGAAGTGAAACTAAGATAAAAAATCTTGCCTGCAGCGATAATGGCAAAAACTATTCCTATGACAGCAATAGTGCCAAATTTGGCTGGCTGACATATATGAATACGAAATCACTCAAAAAAGGAAAAGTGTACTATAGAGGCGATGATGTTCTGTCCATCAGGCCGAATAAGATCTGCCTGCTAAATGATAAATATTATAAAAACATTACAAATTTTGCAGTCAGTTCAAATGGCATATCATACAATAAAACTGGACCAAGCAACATTAAAGGCTATCAATTCACTTACGAAGAAAACGGTAAAATGAAAATAATGTTTAACGGAAAGTCCTATGATATAAGTGGCTTCTCGGCTGATCTAAAGAGTGCCAATCACGTCCTAATATCCTATCGGGGTATGAAAGAGGTCTATACTCAAAAGAACTTTTTCTTAAGCCTGGAGGCAAATAAACAAAAGTACCTGTTTATTAAAGGCCGTTTATTCGGGCCATACTATTCGCTAAAATTACAGCGGCCATTCTTCACCGATAAAGGTTATTTTTCTGTCGCCATTAAAAAAGTCGATAAGGACTATCGCACCATCTTCATCCACAATGGTAAAGAAGTCGAATTTTTAAACGATTATGTTCCAGTTAACAAACAAATTATTTTGTATAATGATGGAGAATCCTGGGCTGCGCTGGCAGAGAATAAACATATAAAATCCAGAAAAGTCATTCTTGCAAATAATCAAATAATTGAAAAGGATACAGAGCAAGTGGAGATTCTCAAACTATTTAAATATGATGATGGGATAGCATATACAAGTAGAGATAGGGAGAGTGGGAACATATTCGTTACTATTGCTGGCAATCAAAAAGGCCCCCTTAAAAGTGTACGGCTGCAGTACGGCAAGCGTGCACGTCAATGGGATGCTTTACAGCCACAAGTTGAACCTGCAGTCATGGTACTTAAGCGCGGCAAAGACAGTCCATTAATAAAAACCTCCGCGATAAAAAGAAACGTAAAAAGCAACAATGCTGCCGTTGTTGATTATAATGATACCGCAAAAAGAATCGCATATAAAGTTCAGCATTCAAAAACAAAGAAATACCTGCTTTATGTAAATGATAAAAAAGTAAAGGGTAAAACCCCTGCTTTCAAAAAATCAGTACCGCTTGATTCGTTTGATAATTTCATGTTTTCCAAAAGCGGCAAGGCCTATGTCTACTTTTCCTATATAAAAGGAAAACGTACATTCGTTTATAATAATAAACCTGTAAAGCTTAAAAAGGATTCCGTTAAGTCAGGTCACTTTATTGGTGATACAGATGTTTTCTTCATTGAGTATGAATACAGCGGCCGAAGGGTTGCAATTATCAATAACAAGTCAATTCCGATCTACGATAAAAAGTTGTCTGAGCCTATAGTATACAAGAGAAAGGCTTATTTCTATGTGTTGAGAAAAGATAAAATTCACAGAGAAATAGTCACCATCAAATAAAGCCCAGGAAACGATCTCCCCTTTTAATTACACGCGCTTTTTACTGTTTATAAGTTATGGTATGCTATGAAAAAAAAGGAAACAGAGCTTGATTGGTTGCGCTTGGATAATGCTGCGCGAATTTATCCGGCAATTATATCTCGCCGTATTACCAGCATGTTCCGCCTGGCAGTCATTTTAAAAGATGAGATAAATCCTGATCTCTTGAAAACTGCGGTAGACAATATTGCCAAACGTTTTCCTTATT
>JABSQK010000840.1 GCA_013215875.1 Lentisphaeria bacterium | reverse complement strand
GTTGAGATCCTGCGGTTTGGTATCATCATAGGAAGGCGTGCCTATGCGATTTTTAAAATCACCCAATGTATAGTTTATAGGCTGATCCCAATTATCGGTGACATGATTATTTTCATCCAATAATTTATTGCTGTCGAAATTAAATCCCTGTACTTTTATTATATGGTTAATGATACCTGGGTTGGCTTCTGTGCGATCATAACGTAAATGCCCGATTCTGTTGCCTGGTGTATCTGCGGTGGCGTCGATTGGGTCATCTGGTAGAGGGTAGCCTCGGCCGTCTAGTTTGTATACCCGCATAGATATTTCGATGGCATCAATGAGTTTTGATGTCTGCATAAGTTCAGCAGATCGTTGGGTGCCAAGAACTGCGGCCAATATTAACGATGCCAGTATAGCGATAATTGCTATCACCACCAAAATCTCCACCAAGGTGAAGGCTTGCTTGAAAACTGATGAAATGGCGCGGTTGATCATGTTGCGTTGATTAACTTTCTTGAATAGCGATTCTTGCGATACTAGTGGACTATACCAATATGTAAATTGGTATAGTCCAATTATGAATTAAGTGTCCCTTAATAGGTGAGAGACTGCTGTAGGTTATAGCTGACGGGTGGCAAATAGGTAGTCCTTGCATTGTCTGAAATTTATCCATATGGTATATACCAATATAGACGGCGATTTATTCGTGGACCGGACGCAAAAAAAGGTCAGCTGTAATCGATCGCCATATCTCCTTATTACATAAGTATTTAGATATGAGGTTCACAATGAGTGCAAAAAAAACACTACAGAATATATATACCACCACCATAGTTAATGCAATCCTGATTGCCGGCTTACTATTACTGTGCGAATATGCCTCTGCTGCTATAAAGACATACGACGTCTTCACTAACGGCAAATTGCACAATGGGGCAAGCATTAAAAATGCATCGATTCAGGGTAATAAGATAGTAACTGTACGTTTGGCAGTTGGTGGCTGGGCCAAACCTCGGTTTGAGATTCGTGGTTTGAATATTGATATCAGCTCAGTGAAAAATTTAGCGCAGATTAAATTACGCATGATTACCAGCGGCGGTGAGAACCCCAGTTATGCAGATATCCTAGTCTATAATAGTAAGGGGCGCCAAATGCATGTAGAGCAGTTCCCATTTAAGGCCTATGATACCAATGCGCCTGATTACAAAACCAAAGGTTTGGAAAATTCAAATCTCTACGGTGAACATCCTGATGGTGCGTATTATGGAAAGATCACTGGATTTGGCGTGAACTGTGGCGCAAAAGTAATTATGCATTTTACCAAGATTCAGCTGATTATAGATGAGAGTGGTGGTGAAATGTATCCCGATGATCCACAGCCAGATGATAAATGGAAAAAAGGAAAACTGAAACAGGTGTATGCAATGGGTCTTTCTGAGCGCGTCTTTCAAGACGAACTTGGCAGTCCATTGGCGAAGAAAAATGCAGTCTGGGATGGTAAAAAAGTCAGTATCAATGGTGCTCGTCGTGAAACGGTGGCGTTTCAGGTGGTTATGGAAACCGCACCAGGTAAAGATGGTGTGAATAAAGTTGATGTAGAATTTTCAGGACTGAAAAAAGGCTCCGCAGTTATCAATAATAAAAAAGCTGCTGATGCTAAAGATCCTTATAATTATGTCGGAAAACCAATTCAATTATATCGCAGTCGTTATATTAAAATGCATGATAAAGCAGGTGGATTTGTTAATGCAAAGATCGCCCATGCTGCAGGTACTCTTGGGCGCTATACACCAGCAATGCAAATTCCATTTGAAGCCAAGTGGGGTGGTGCACCATTTTCAATATTCCCCGGTAATACTCAGGCGGTGTTGCTTGATATCTATATCCCAGAAAAAACCCCAGCAGGACTCTATAAAGGCACGGTCAAAGTAACGCATGCAGGTAAAACCGTTAAAAGCATTCCTGTCGAATTAACGGTTCATGATTTTGCATTGCCAAATAAACCATCGATGTGTTCGTTTATGTTTACCGGTAGTGTCCATGCGACACGTCATGGGCTTAAAGAAGGTGACAGGAAATTAACCGAAACCTATGCTAAGTTTTTCCGCCGTCATCATACGGAAATTCAATTGAATTCAGAATACATTAAAGACTCAGTGTTTACCAAAGAGAATGGTTATGAAGGTCGTTTGTATGATATGCCGCCTGTCTATAATTTCGCAACCTTTTATGGTGCCGGTTCATTTGGTAATGCCCAGACAGAAGCAGCAGCGCATGAGATTTTATTAGGTTTCAAAAAACGTGCGGATGGTTTACATAAAGACTCAAAAACGGTTTTATATATGTGGGATGAACCAAGTCATGGATTCCAAGGAGGCATTGGCGCATTTAATAAATGGGTGGCCAAAAAGGCGCCATATGTAAAATCTTTTGATAAAAAACATGGCACCAATACGATTATGTATTCATCGACCTGGCATAAGGATGTGGGTGATAGTTCATTACTTGGCGCCTACGGCAGTCATAATGATGTTGAATTGAAAAAAATGCGTGCACAGGGTAAGGAACATTGGTTATATAATGGTCCGCGCACCTATCAGGATTTTGCATCAGCGATCCGAGTTCTTGGCTGGAAAGCCTTTGCCCGTCAGGCGGATGTATGGTGGATGTGGGAAACAACCCATGCGCCTAATGGTTTTGATTATTATTATCAATCAAAAAACTTTACCAATCAATATGGTGAATTTGCAATCGGTGATGGGTTATTTGTCTTTCCGGGTACTGATGTGCTTATACCCAAGCGCAGTCCTGGTCTCGATGGACCAGTTGCTGGCATACGTTTTTATAATTGGCGCCAGGGATTTATCGATCTCGAATATTTAACCATGGCGCAAAAGAAAGATCCCAAAGCCACCGCGGCAATTTGCAAACCCATAACTGACGGCACCAGTCTCAGTAGTGGCCTACCAGGGGAAAAACGCAGCGCCGGTTACCCAATCGGCCAAACCGATTACGAAGAAGCGCGTAAGGAATTAGTGAAGATTATCCTCGGAAAGTAGGGGAGCGGGCAATGCTATTGCACTAAGAAACCTATCGTTGTTGGAGTAGTCCTTGCTCTAGAGGGAGCGGAATATAATCAACCGTTGCTATTCCGCTCCTTCAGAGCTCACAAATTATATTCACATACCTAGGGCTACCACATTCTTTTTTTGATAGATCCTATTAAGTCGGACCCAAACCGTCACTAAATATTGTACTTACATCAAAGGCTTGACCCTGGGAGAGGCTGTGTTCCAGTCAATATCTAATTTACGTATTTCCGAGAATGCGGTCGTAGTTTTTAACAGTCTCCTTTCAGGTTTTTGACATTAAGAATGGAATGCGTCGGTTCCAAAATGTCATAAACCTGC
>JABSQK010000084.1 GCA_013215875.1 Lentisphaeria bacterium | reverse complement strand
TTTACCAAATAGCTCAAGGTCTATTTCGGGGTCTCCATCTACGAGCTTTGCAGAGAGCTCTTCCAGACTACAATCCTTCGTCAGAGCATTGAGATTTGTTTCCAGACTTCCCTTCACTCCACGGAAGCGGTCCACATTGTGACCATTCTTCGTCTTATAGGATACATTATTAATTTTATTACCCGATTCCATTGTTACCCGGGAATCACGTTTCTGACCATCTGAAATATTAATTATTACTTGCATATTATATCATTCCAAAATCCATGAAGTCATCTTCTTCTTCTGACTCCTCATCCGTTTCATTTAAATCCGCAGCATCATCTCGCGCCACAAAATTGAAGTTACTTTGCTTACCTATAAGCATATATAGCGAGTCGTCATTCTCGATAAGGAATGCAGTATCCGGAAAATAACTTGCTACATAATTAAAGGAGAGCTTATAAATACCATCTGCAGCTTTTACTTTTTCTAAGAGAACAGTTGAATTATCTCCGCTCAGTTCATACAGGGAGCGAATATTGTACATGAGAAATTCGTCAATTGAAACCGTTTCACTTACATCTACAATTCCCTTAAATGACGCTTCAACCTTTTGAATTTCTTTATTATCTACTGAATAAGCCTGCAATTCCGTTTTTTCTACCCAGTCTCCATCGTCTGAAACAAAGCCGGCATCAAATGATTGTTTACCAAAAATATAAAGCCCATCTTTAGATAGCGAGCCGAGGTAGCAAGGGTTTCCATCGCGGTCATAGGCTTTTTTATCAACCCATCCGTAAAGTTTCTTTCGTTCAACTTTATTTAGTTCACATGATAATTCTGTATTATCGATTTGGAAAGCGAGAACTCGTGCCATTGGTATCACCCTTTATAATTATAAACATTACGATATAAAGTATGGCAGTAATGTCAACTCAGTTTGATTCAGTTAACGGACTACTATTTAAACTAAAAAAGGCACCCTTTGCAGGATGCCTTGAGATTTTCTTAAAAAAAATTACCAGCCGACAGACGACTTTTTTCCTTGTTTGATAATTTCCACTTCCTCTTCCCAAACTGCCAGTCCGGTTTTTGTATCTGTCAAAGACAGTTGGAATGTATATGTAACCTGCTTTACTTTTCCAGCTATTGCTTTGCTTTGGATAATTTTTCCAGACAAGCTAAACTTGGCACTTTTCATGGTGCCCTTTTTCGCAATGGTCGTTTTATCAAATTCGTCATCATCACGCAATTGTTTGCGAATATTTTTTGTTGACGCGTCTTCAGGACCACCGTGAGCAATGGCTGTCGTCACCTGAATTTTTCCGCTCTTCAATAAGGCAATGCGAATCTTTTTAATCAACAGGTCTGTATCAATATGCTGATCTGTTTTATTTGAGATACGGCTAATCATCATGACATGCGGGCCACCTGGCTTACTTATACTTGGGTGATTGATCAGTGAATTAATCATTGATTGAGCAGCACTTGCCCAATCTTGTTGATTCACAGACAAACTAACAATTTTGCCATTACTTGCATTTGGGTCAATATACGATGTTTTGCTTTGGCATGCAGTAAAATATACTGCAATGAGACAGAGGCCGATTATTTTTTTCATTTTTCTTCCTTCCTATTTACGTTTTATTTTTAGTTTAAAATCTACTACATCTTTTGATGGCGCTACTCCATAGAGGTATACCGCTTCACCACCAAGAAGGTGTTTGAAATTCCAAATTGATGTGGGTGTCTTAACAATCATACCTTTAGAATTAAACCATTCAAATTGGTACTCAATAACTTGTTTTGAACGCTTCTTGTTTATAAGTTCCACCTGCACTTCAAGATTTCCAATGGCTGACTTGGCAACATTGGGTTCCCGCATGTGAAAATTACTACTTAGTTTAGAATCGGTGTTTATGCGTTTATCTGATAAATAATTACGCTCACCCTCTTTGATCGCGGGCTCAAGCGAATTTACAGATTTATAACAAGAACTTGTCGCGAACAGTACAATTAATACAATTAGTTTTTTCATATTTACCTCAATTTGATTATTTGTTTGGAAATGCTTCCCCGACTGGGAATTTTTAGATAAAGGAGAGTTAATTGATTTTCGGATTCCAATTCAATCGTCTCGAGTATACTGCCATCTTTACTCTTGAATTCAATCTTTCCATCTTTAGGAATAGGCATCGTTGCAAACAGAAATTCTTTTGGCAGAGTGCGCCATATTCTCAAGTCAGCACGATTTGTCAGAGCAGTGTAAAGAATGCTACCAAGATAGAGCGCACCCTTTCCCCTTTTATCTGCATTATGCTGTGCAATAGCTTTTACAGCCATGCTGATAAGCATGCGAGTGAGACGAATGGGCAAGTGCTTCTTAAATTCAGTTGCTATAACTGCATCCATATTGCTCAAGAGTTTTATTTTCTGACCGTTAGCACTTAAACTTGCATAGGGGCTTATATTAAATTCCATCGTGGGCAATGCGCCACTAAGAAGTACCCCTTCCAATTGGGCATTCACAGGAATAAATAAATCCATTTTGCTTTCTACTAAATGCGGTGCCAAACCATGCTCGACAATAATAAAAACCAGGGGCTCAGTCTTTTCATTTTTATAAAATTTTTCCACGAGTGCAATTTCCGTTTTCAATGATGCTGGAGAACCCAGCATCGAACCGACTCGTTCAAAATTTTTCTTTGCTCTTTCGAGATCGGAAGCATCTTCATACGATGCCAGGTTTAAAAGTCCGTCGAGGTAGACAGTAAACGGATTTACATACACTGCATAGGCGCTGTAATCTTCTAAATTTGCATATTGGGCGGATAACTTTTCTTTGTATTTATCTGATTCAATATCGATATGTTTATCCGACCCATCTTTCTTTGACTTTTCGATATCTTTGGCATATTTTTCGACTGCTTCTTTCTGCCTGCTATAGGCTCTGCGCAATTCTATTTTAGCTGCTGTGATATTGCCATTTCGCAAATATGCCAGGGATTTATAGGAGTTCAGCATAATCTTGTCATAGGCTGTACCATGATAAGTCAAAACTGTGGCATTCACTGCAACTGCTTGTATTTCATCAGCAATTTTCCGGGCAGTCAATTTTGCTGAATCATCTTTTTCTTGGATGATTTCCTCTGCTAGGTTGAATGCGATCAGTGATTCTTCAAATTGTGAAGCTGCGAGTTTTATAGTTCCCTCCTCAAGACGATATAGAAGTTTATCTTTTTCATCACTTTTTTCAGCAAGTATTGTGACTTCTATGGCAGCATCTTCTGTACGACCCACTTTATAATAATCATAGAATTTCTTTGTTTGAGCATTATAGCTGCTACATGAAGTGAGAAAGAAACAGAAAAAGCTGAAATAAATCGCACCCAATACGAGTCTCCGTTTTTTTGAACTCATAGTGATAAACGAAATGATCCCTTGTTTATTCATCCAATACCATCTTTTTTTTATATTTATAATACCACCAAATAAGGGTGTATATAAAAAATGGCAGGTATTCGATGATTTGCAAATACTTAAAGTGATATTCCTGATTTGTGCTTATATGATATTCTATCCAGAAAATGTGATAATAGAGCGATGTGCATATCATAAGAATGAGCCAGGGCCATTGCCTGTAAATAATTAAAAATGGTAATAACCACAAAAGGTACCAGGGGTTTCCTACTGGTGAACATATAAAAATGAGCATAACAACCCACCCGCAAGCAAGTAGTAAGTGTTTTTGGGTTTTAATAAAAAGTGATAATCCGATGATAATGAGTAACAAGAGAATGAATAAGGTATTCTTCGCTAGTTGCTCTTGTCGAATGTAAATTTTCCCGGCATCCATTGTTTCAAGTGTCTCAGGCGCTAATAAAGTAATATTGCCGTACGAATAAAATTCTGCCAGGGCATAATGCAGCGATCCGTTTATTGCCCAACCATCTGAAAATGCTTTAAGTCCGCCAAAGGGTGTATCTACAGGTTTTTGAATGTCCCCCGCTTCCACTTCACTTTTATTAGTACGATCTATTCCTATGTACATGCTTTTTATACAGAGCAGACCAACGATCAAACAGCAAATACTACTGATAACAAATTGTTTAATCTTACCTGTTCTGAGAAAGTAAACATAGAGCAATGGAAAAAGTAACAATGGCATGATTTTCACCAATGCTGCAGCAAACAAAGCAAATGACGAAAAAACCCATTGTTTTTTATGAATCAGAAAGATAAACAAAATAATAAAAAATGATGCAGCAATATCTATGTGCATTGAATTATAGACTTCTTTGAGCAGCAAGGGATTCCACAAATATATGAGTAAATAGAGCCTGTTCTCTTTACGAATCCTCAAGATCAGAAGAAACAAAATAATAATTCCTATATCAAAAAGAATAAATGTTTTTCTGAATCCATACAGATCCCAGTCCCACAGCATGGCATTGAGTGCAAAGGTTGCCTGGGCAAGGTGTGGGTAGACTGAGGTAAGTTCACTATAATAGATCCTGTCCTGTATAAGAGAAACCTCTGCATGCCGAGTCTCATCGGGTTCCACGAGAGAGACACCCACTTCCACTGGCGCCTTGGCAAACGGGTTTATTCCCTGGGTGATTTCCTTTCCTTCCCACATATAGCGATAAAAATCGTGCTCGAGAATTACATTTGAATTCAGCATGCAAATTCGCGCAATGATTGCTACTGCGAAAATAACAAATAAAAAGCCCTTATGTTTCAGCCTATATACTGCAAAAATTCCTGCAGCATAAATAAACCACAGAGCAAGGTAGGCCCCGGTAAATTCCAATACCGGTCGCTCACTATGATTCTCCCCATAAACAAATAAATCGCTCAGCTGATATATTTTGTATGAAAAAAAGACAAACAAAATTGAGCTGACGAATAGAATGCTTCCGGCAATTTTATTTTTCATTTAATCCTTGTTTAAGCCTCGGACTATTTGGGTCAAGTTCTTTTACTTTAGCAAGGTATTTATTTGCGTTGGTACTATCACCTGCTTCGTAATGTATTCTGAAGAGGAAATAATTTACGTCAACTTTCATTTTTTCATCGTCTACATATGGCTCAAGCAATGCAATTGCCTGCTTGTAGCGTTTTTGAGGGATATAATATATCGCTAAATTTATTGCCGTTTTAGCAGTCGGGGTTTGCTTGAAGTCGGCATGCATTATTTTGCCCATCAGTATCGAGGCCCTGATGTTTTGGGGCTCTTGTTTAATTACCTCTACCAGCTCAGACAGGGCGGCCTGATATTTTTTCATGTCATACAAACATTGTGCATAATTTAGTTTGGTCTTCACATAAGCAGGCCGGGCGGCAATAGCCAATATAAAATGGTCTTCCGCTTTTTCGAAATTTTTATTTTCTGCCAGGGCATTCGCGTAGTTCATATTTGCCAACCAGGAATTTGCATAGTTCTCGCTGTGATACTGCCAAAATGCAGTATTATCTTTCCACATTGCAACTGCCTGATGGCTGCGGTATAGACTCAACGCTGCAAATAACAGGAGTACTCCATACAATATTTTCTGGGACTTTATGCTCTCCAAAACCTTTGCCAGTATCAATATTAATCCTGCCATAGCAGTATAAATATATCGGTCCGCAGTAAAAAATTCTCTAAAATCGAAGAGCAGTATAAAGAGTGCAGGCACCATTAATAAGATGAGATATGCCGAGGCAAACTTTAAATCTTTGTTGGACGATTTTACTAATTTATATATGCCAAAAATTAGCGCCAATATCAATATACAACCCAGGCCCACTTGCCAGCTTTCATGTGCTTTCCAAAAATAAATGGGTTCGACTTGTTCCAAGAGGCTTATTTTAACAAACCAGTGATACAACCAATAGGGCAAAATGC
>JABSQK010000839.1 GCA_013215875.1 Lentisphaeria bacterium | reverse complement strand
GCAATCATTATTTGATCGATTACTTCTTTTTGCCCCACAATTACTTTGCTAATTTCATCGCGAATTGTTTGGGTCGCTTTCTGTAATTTCTCTGCTGCTTCAATATCTTCCGACATAGTTCTCCTTCAGTCGTTTAAATTTAAGGCCTTCAATAGTATTTCAGCACAAACAGAAATCAAGATCTTAGTTCATGCTATTGATTTTTAGATAGACCTCATCCATCCTGAAATGTTCCATATGAGACGAATTTACTTATGAGGTGAGCTTTGCCTTGAAATTGAGGAATTCCCCGAACCCTAGAACGCTTATAGAATCGAGTCCTTAATTGACTCTAATTTTATCACTAAATCTTCAAGGTCTTCACTGATATAACTGACATAGATATAGCGTTTATGGTAATCTTCATGGCGTCGGTATTTATCCATAATCGAATTGTTTTCAGATTTTAAGAGCTCAAGGCTGGCGATCATTTCATTTATATGTAGATTGATGCTTTCTTCGGGCATAATTTCTCCAAATTGTGAGTGAAAAAATAGGGCGCTATCTGGATAATACCACTTGCGTTGGCCTGATATTTGCCATATATTTAAATGGTTGATGAATTGTAAGGAAGCGATTAAATGAATATTAAACGGGCATTTTACATGCTTGATCTGGAGCTGGGAGACAGCCTGGAAGATGTTAAAATAAGCTGGAAAGATCTTGTAAAAGTATGGCATCCAGACCGCTTTATTGCAAACCCGCGCCTCAAAGCTAAGGCCGAAGATAAGCTAAAAGAGATTAATGAAGCGTATAAGGTCTGCAAAGAATTTATCGGCACCTCTGACGATTATGAGGCTATAGCCGCGAAAAAAGGCACTGCCGAAAACAGATTCGGTGGGGATGATGATGCCATCAACAGCGATGGCTTAAAAACCAGCTATTATAACAATGGACAGAAGAGCAGCGAATATACCCTGCAAAATGGCAAAATGAACAGTGTGTGTTATTCATGGTACGAAGACGGAACCATGGCCTCAGAGCAAACATACAAGGAAGGGGTACTTCATGGTTTTGCTACATTCTTCCACAGCAATGGCAATAAAAAAGAAGAATGCACCTATAAAAATGATAAGATGGAAGGGCAGCGTACAAACTGGTACGATAATGGCCACAAGGAAGAAGAATCTCTATGGAAAAATGGCAAACCAAATGGTATGGCCACTTTTTGGTTTGAAAGCGGCATTAAAGAATCCATCACAAATTTCCTCGAAGGCAAGCAGGATGGTTTACGCACACAATGGTCTGAAAATGGCATGATTGACTGTGTAATAAGCTATAAAAAAGGCCTTCGAGATGGCAGCACAACGACCTATTTTGCCAGTGGAAAACCCGATATCGAAACAGAATACCGCAAAGACATTATCGTTGCAAAATCAAGCTATTGGGAAAATAGCAATAAAAAATCTGAATCCACATTTCTGGCGAATGAGCAAGATGGTGTACGTACTCAGTGGTATGAAACGGGTGCGCTCGAGTCACAAGTGAGCTGGCAGCAGGGAATTCGCCATGGTTCCTGCATTTACTATTTTCCAAATGGTGTGAAAAAAGCAGATTCCACCTACATCAATGGTAAAAAAGAAGGTGCCCGTACCCAATGGTATGAAAATGGCAATAAAGAATCCGAATCCCATTGGAAAACCGACATGCTCGATGGTGTCACATCCGTTTGGTATGAAGATGGCACCGCTGAATCGGTGACGCTATACAGAACAGGCACAATCGTCGATATTTAGCCTAGTTAATTCTCAATAGAGAATTTTTCCTGCTTGCTTGCCTTGTTAATTTAACGACGCACAGTGCATGAGGAGGGCCTAAATCATGACAGTTCGAATTATTATCCTATTTGCATTTATACTTTCTGCCTGTGGGCAAAGTGATCTTGTGATTACAAAAGAAAGCCGGAAGCAAAACCCCAGTATTCATATCCAGTCCTGGGAAGGGGCAAATCAACTGTTTAAACTCTACAAGGAAACAATCACTCTTTCAGACTGGTTTACCTTAACAAATGAAGAAACTGCAGATTACCAACTATCTGTCACTGCTACAGATAAAGACCTCACTGTGATATTGCAAGATGGTGAAAAACGTACAGAAATCAAAGTTGAAGGTGACACTGGGAGAATACGGGTTTTCAAAAATGTCGATGCGATCATCAATCTGCTTTTCAAGGTACCGGGCCCTTGCCAGACAAAAATTGCCTTTGTGAGAGACCTCAATAACAGCAAAAATATTGTCATCTCAGATATCACCGGGAAGTCGAAGCAAATAACCAATGCGAAACTCTGTACAGAGCCCAACTGGGGCAATAAAAATACTTACCTGAGCTATACGATATATCAACAGAATAATGTGGAAATAAATATTCATAATTTCGCCAAAGAAGGATTCATGAGGCTCGTAGAAGAAGATGGAACAAGCACGGGTGCCGTTATTGCTAATAAATCTTTAGACACTGCCATGATTCTTAGTTTTGAAGGCACGGTCGATTTGTACACAAAGGATATAAAAACAATGAAATTAATACGCTGGACAAATGACAAAACCGTCGAAGCCTCACCCACCTGGGCCCCTGATGACTCCGCCATCTGCTTTGTCAGCAATCAGGCTGGACGGCCGCGTTTATACACCTTGAAAAAACCGCTTGAAAAACCAGTCCGACTCACAAAAGACAACCGGGAAATGGTGTCTCCTGATTGGTCTAAGTCAAATAAGCTCTGCTTTGCAATTCGTGATGCAGGCCAATACAAAATTGCCACTATCGATATGAATGACCCAAATAAAACAATTAAAATTCTTAGCAAATTCCCGGGAGATTGGGAATCGCCTTCATGGATGCGTGATGGCCGCCACATCGTATGTGGTAGAAAACTCGATAATAAATACTTCCTGTATATAGTGGACAGTTGGTTTGGTACAATACATAAAATTGGTGCAGGAAATGCCGTTAGCTTACCCGCATGCAGCAAATAGAAAAGAGGATTTAAGCAAATGGGACAAAGCATTCTTGTTACAGGTGGTAGTGGGTTTTTAGGTTCGCAACTCTGCGAAAAGCTGCTCGCTCAAGACCACGATGTCATCTGCCTCGATAATTTTTTCACAGGCCGCAAACAAAATATCTATCATCTACTGGATAACCCCCGATTTGAGCTCGTTCGTCACGATGTGACCATGCCAATTTACCTGGAAGTCGACCGCATATTTAACCTCGCCTGCCCCGCATCACCCATTCATTATCAATACGACCCGGTGCAAACCACAAAGACCAGTGTACATGGGGCCATCAATATGCTGGGTTTAGCCAAGCGGGTGAAAGCCCGCATTTTGCAAGCATCCACATCCGAAGTCTATGGCGACCCTAGCGTACATCCA
Source organism: Lentisphaeria bacterium (assembly GCA_013215875.1). Lineage (GTDB taxonomy): Bacteria > Verrucomicrobiota > Lentisphaeria > JABSQK01 > JABSQK01 > JABSQK01. Next base: position 3,058 of record JABSQK010000839.1, on the reverse strand, counting down.
CAAACTGAAGATTACTGGGGAAATGTAAATCCGATCGGTATTCGCTCATGCTACGATGAAGGAAAACGCTGTGCTGAAACACTTTTCTTCGATTATCATCGCCAGCATGGCCTCGAAATAAAAGTCATTCGTATCTTTAATACATACGGGCCTAATATGCACCCCGATGATGGACGAGTGGTCAGCAATTTCATTGTCCAAGCGCTCAAAGGTGAAGACATCACGATTTATGGAGAAGGCGAGCAAACACGCTCATTCTGCTATGTCGATGACCTCTTAAGGGGCATGATGAGCCTCATGGAGAGCCCTGCCGACTTTACTGGCCCGGTAAATATTGGCAATCCAAATGAGTTTACTATTAAGGAACTGGCCGAGCAGGTTATCGCTCTCACAGGCTCAAAATCGAAACTGGTTTACCGCGATTTACCCCAGGACGATCCCAAGCAGCGCAAGCCAGATATTAGCCTCGCAAAAGAGAAACTTGGCTGGGCCCCCAGCATTGAATTAAAAGAAGGCTTAATCAAAACAATTGCCTACTTTGAGAATGAGTTGAAAAAAGCTTAAAAGTATTTGCCTTCACCTGCTTTATACCCATATTAGTTCCTCCTATTTTCTTTAACAGGCCTGTTCCCTATTCACTATGCAGGCTGGAAAGTAGACAGAGTCAACTATTTATTAAGGAATTGACACAATGGTAAAATTACGTTTACGTCGTGGTGGCACACGAAACAAACCTTGCTACCGGATAGTAGCTGCGGATGCCAGAAGTCCGCGTGATGGAAAGTTTATTGAGATACTAGGTTATTATGATCCGCGTCATGAAGATGAACAGATCGACCTCGAAAGAGCCGAATACTGGCTCGGCAATGGCGCTCAAGCAAACGAAACAGTTAGTCATATTATTGCACGTGCCCGCAAGGCCACTGCATAACTGACCCCACTACACGATACTATTAATCCTCAATTAGGGGACCTATATATAATGAAATTTTTAGCAAAATTATTTGGCGGTAACAAATCTGAAGAAAGCACAAGTACCAGTGGTATGAGTGCTGAAGCAGTAGCAGAAGCGACTGAGGGTGCAAACCCAAGCGCTCTGGTAGAGTTTCTCGTTAAGAAGCTCGCAGATAATACAGCATACGTTGAGTCAATTCAGGAAGACGAAGGTCTCTTGATAAACATCCATTGCGAAAAAGAAGCAATTGGCCGGGTCATCGGAAAAAATGGTAAGACCATCGGAGCAATCCGCCGTCTTGCATTTGAAGCCGCTGCCAGGAATGACACAAAAATAAAAAAGATCGAAATTATTGAACCATAAAAAATGCAGATTGATATTGTCACCATTTTTCCTGAAATGTTTCAGGGACCGTTTACTGAATCAATAGTTAAACGGGCTCAGGAGGGCAACTATGTATCCATCAACTTTATCAATCCGCGAGATTTCACAACTGACAAACACAATAGCGTAGACGACCGTCCCTATGGCGGCGGAGCCGGAATGCTAATGAAAGCAGAACCCATCGTAGCAGCTGTCAATTCAGTTAAGACAGAGAAAAGCTATGTTATACTGCTCGCACCACAAGGAAGCGCATTTAATCAGGCAATCGCTCAAGACTTGTCTGAAAAAGAACATCTGATATTTATCTGTGGACACTACGAAGGCATTGACGACCGTGTTCGTGAATTACTCGTCGACCAGGAAATATCAATTGGTGATTTTGTATTGACCAATGGCAATCTTGCCACCATGCTTATCACCGATGCAGTCGTACGCCTCATACCCGGCGTACTGGGTTGCGACCAATCCGCTGAAGATGAATCCTTCAGCAATGGATTGCTCGAATATCCCCAATTTACCCGCCCGGAAAGTTTTAATGGACTGACCGTTCCAGACGTACTTTTGTCTGGCAACCACCAGAAAATTGCCGAGTGGCGACATGAACAATCTCTGATCCGTACGAAGAAAAACCGTCCGGATCTTTTAAATAATTTGGCTTAACGGAGACCAGAAAATGAATCCTATATTACAAGAATTGAATAAAAAGCAGCTTAAAGAAAATGTTCCTGAGTTTGCAGTCGGCGATGCCGTAAAAGTACATGTAAAAATCGTTGAAGGTGAAAAAGAACGTATCCAGATTTTTGCTGGTACTGTCATTGCCCGCAGTGGTTCAGATATCAATGCAAGCTTCACAGTACGTCGTGTAGCATTTGGCGAAGGCGTCGAGCGCGTATTTCCATTGCACAGCCCGCGTATTGCAGATGTTGAACGCGTCAATGAAGGCGATGTTCGCCGCGCAAAGCTATATTACCTGCGCGACCGTGTCGGTAAAAAAGCACGTGTAAAAACAAAATACGTTAGCAAGAAATAAGCTATTTCTAAACGTAAAAAAGAATTTGATAAATCAGCTGCCGGCACGCCGACAGCTGATTTTTTGTATACAGATACGAACTGGCCCATCGCTCCCAAAGAAGATCCTGAAAACCTTTACGATTTCATGCAGCGCGCTGTTGAAGCCGGCTACAAAAAAGTCATCGGCATCGACGAAGCAGGCCGCGGCCCCCTCGCTGGACCCGTTGTTGTGGCCGCTGCTCACATGCCCCCTGGCATTGAGTTGGCTGGACTGAACGATTCCAAACAGCTCACAGAAAAGAAACGCCAGGAACTCTTCGATGAAATTATCGCCAATAAACAAATCGACTATTCGATTATCATTATTGAAGAAGACATCATCGATGAAATAAATATTTTGCAGGCGACCTACAAGGGCATGCGTGAATCTGCCAATGGTATAAAGGATGCCGACTTCATATTCGTAGATGGAAAACCCGTTCCTCAATTACCGCTTATTTCACAGAACCTGATTAAGGGCGATTCCAAATGCGCCGCAATTGCCGCCGCCAGCATACTCGCCAAAGTCACTCGCGATCAGCTTATGATGGACTATCACGAGCAATACCCCAAGTATCACTTCGACAAACACAAAGGCTACGGCACCAAAGCCCATGTCGATGCTTTGGAAGAACATGGCCCCTGCCCCATCCACCGCAAAAGCTTTGC